>NZ_CBFFRJ010000004.1:0-77856 GCF_965644225.1 Phytobacter sp. V91
AAATCTGAACCAGATTTAATCTGACAGACACCTGTATAAATAACCGGTAACTGTCAGATCAGGTCTGAGCTAGTACAATTAAAGGTATCTATCAGGACATCATTTCTCAGGCGACACCGGATGTTTTTGACAGCACGCCTTACTTTTTGCAGTAAACGTTGACTTTCTTATGGCGGCCAGCGTGTTGACGTCTGGCCCCTGCTCAGTTTTTCCAAGCTGTTTCTCAAATTCATTTTTCTTTTGCATATCAGCCGACCTTAGAAATAGAAAAACCCGCACTGGTGGCGGGTTTCTGTTTTGTCTGCTGCTCAGTTCGCTTTAACGCCCCGAGCCTAACACAATTCAAGCACTTTCTTGCTCACTTTGCAACTTAAATTTGTCGCTATTTGTGCCGAACGCGTCACAAACTGGTGCGTACAGCATCGATTCTGCCAGACTTACCCAAGTATCAATGCGGCGACGGCAAGTAATCAGCGTCCAGTCAGGGTGTTTAGCCTGGAGTTCATTTGCCATTTGCAGTTTGCTCTTGCGAAGACGATGGCGGTCGACGATCACACCATACAGAGAGCGGTATTCATCTTTCATAAGCACAGATGCAATAACGCCATCAATTTTCAGGGCCTCATCATCAGAGCAGAACGCGAGACCGCTTTTATTTTTACTGCCGAGGATCTCTATCAAATACTCCTCTAACTCAGGTTTGGTTATGCCTGATTTCTTCATTCGGCGCAGAGCATCATTGATAGCGGTCTTGGTGATTTTCCCGGATGCCAGTAACTGGTTAAACATGTTGCCACCAGAACCGCCACCGATATAAGACCAGCGGCCCCACATCCTTAGTTTTCCCTGAATCCAGATGCTCTCAAGGGTACGTAACCGAACCATTTCACCAGCTTTTCCAACCTCAGACGGATTAATCATGCTCTTATCTCCACTTACCTACGCCAGCACGCCAATTGCTAATGCGTGGTCTATAAAACGAAACAGCAGCGTCAGCTGACTGCCATATTTGGCCTCGAAAGCCACGGGGTCCCGATGAAGTTCGTCGTGATGTGCTCTGCACAGCGGTATCACGAATAAGTCATGGGCTTTGGTTCCCATCCCTCCTTGTCCATGTCCAATGATGTGGTGAGGGTCGTCTGCCGGTTGGTTACAGCAGGCGCATGTTTGAGCTTTAACCCAGCGGGTGTACTTCTCGTTTTCCCAGCGGCGGCGCTTTGGGCGCAGCATGTAGCTCTCTGGCGTCTCCGGGTCAATCCTGAGAGCCAGAACCTTCTTCGCCGTTTCCTGCACAATCTCAGAGGGTCCGCGTGTTGGCGCTGTTTCGCTCTCACGTGTAACCGACCTGACTACTACCGGAGGCATACGAAGAAGCTGCCGTGCTGCACTTTCAGGAATTGCATCACCCAGTCCGTTGTATGCCAGCCACCAGCACAGCTCGGGCAACGTCAGTGCGTGGGTATCATCAAAACCCAGCGTGGTACGCGCTGCCTGAATGACGTACTGGGCGCAGTTCGCCATGGCTATTGCCGCCAGTGCCTCCGTTGTGTGGTCTCGCAGCTCGTTATCGCAGTGCCAGCACAACCTGATTACGCCGGATTCGTGGCGCAGTGTGGTCATGCTCTCTGCGTGATACTCACTATGGGTCCACTGGCAACCGGATTCACGCTTAAGCCATGACTCCAGGCCGTTGATACCGCCAGCACGTTGAATTACGCGGGGATCGGCAAACACTGCCTGCAATGCCGGGTCTTCTGCCAGAGGCTGTCTCGCAGCCGGGATTGCACCGCTGGGATAACCGGCCATACGCTCTGGCTCGTTCTCCAGCAGCATGCGCCCACGATGGAAATACGGGTAAAGCTGGGAACCAGGCTTGAATGCCACAATGCCAAGTTCAGGGATGAGGATCGGCTTAAGTAACGCTCTCAATTCTCGCCCCCTGCTTTCGGTTTGTAGATGCTGATGTCAATCTCGACCTTGCCGCGTGTAGTCACTGGTCCCCACTCCACCAGCATGCGTTTTACCTGGCGGTCATCCTCCCACACACCAGCATGCGTTAAGGCGTCGAATAGCCCTTTCGTGTAGTTGTCGATATCCCTGATACGGTTGTCAGGTGGGTACAGCATGATTTCCACCGCACACAATGTGCTGGATGGTTTCGGCAGGCGACGAAGTTGGTCAATGATTGCAATGCATGCTTCACTCTGGAAACGCCTTCCGGCTTCACTAATCAGATGCCTACCTTTCAGCTTGCCTTTGTTCGGGGCTCGCCAGTAGGTGTTCACGCTGGGCGGGAACGGTAATTTCAGCTTCATAGCGCGGACCCTCTGAGGGTGGCGACAATATCTGATGCGGTTTGACGCGTACTGCCCTTGCTGGATATCGCACGGCGCGCACTGACGTGATGCAGTTCAAAACCGTGCTGTTCATAAAGTTCGATGATGCGTGGCGCGGTGGAGTTGCTAATCACTACTGTTGCCCCTCGCTGGTGAGCAGCAACGCAGCATTCTGCCAGAGCGATCTGATCATCCCATTTGAAGCCACCAGCAGCATAGCCAGTGAATCCGCTGGTTCCCGGCATTGGCTCATACGGTGGATCGCAGTAAACAACATCACCCTCGCCTGCCAGAGCCAACGTTCTGCGGTAGCCGGCATTCAGGAACACGCAGTTGTGAGCCATCCCGGTAAATGCCTGAATCTCTTTCTCAGGGAAATATGGGGCGCGGTATTTACCAAAGCCGACGTTGAACTGGTGATCGAGGTTGTAACGGATCAGGCCGTTATAGCAGTGACGGTTGAAAAACAGCAGCGCAGCAGCACGTTCAGGGCCAGCCATTAACTGGCTGTTGAACTCATCGCGCAGCTTGCTGTAACTCTCTGCGTTGTTCAGCAGGGAGAACATGCGGCGGGCATGCGTTACAACCTGGTCTGGAGCCACCGCCAGCATCTGGTAGAGGTTGATCAGGTCGGCGTTGACGTCTGCCAGCAGGAAACTGGCGTGCTTGACCGAGTTCATGAACACCGAGCCGCCACCTACAAACGGTTCAATCAGGCGCTGGCCAGCAGGGATAAGGCGGTCAAGTTCAGGCAGCAGCGAGTATTTACCACCAGCCCATTTCAGGAACGGGCGTTGCCAGGTGCGTGGTTCAGCTTCCTCAGCAGGCATAGCAGCAGCGATACGTTCACCAATCCAGCGCATGATCGGTACAGCCATTGAATTGCCGATCGCTTTATAGCGTGGGCCATCAGGGCAATCTGCAGCGTCTTTGCCTCGCCAGTTAATGAGGGTGTGGTTATCTGGGAAGCCCTGCAGACGCTCGCATTCAGTGGGCGTTAGGCGACGAACAGCCATGCTCTGCATTACTGTGGGGCTTAGATTTGTTCCGCTGCTCGCACTGGTAAGGGTTGGTGCCAGCTCTTCTGCATAGCCAATCCCGCCAGCCTTGGCGCCTTGTCCTGCTTTGAATGCATAAGCGATGGCTGGAGGCTGACCGCTATTGGCGTGGCTGGTATCGTGGTTCCCAGCGCGTAGCGTGGGCGCCATATCTACGGTTGCATCAGCGCCGTGGTCTTTATAGCTGAAAGCGATACAGGCATTCTCTTGCCCGTTATTGCGACCTAACGTGTGGGCTAACTCATGGTTGCAATCTGGGTTCTGAGTGCCATGTACGCAGAAAGTTTCAGTATCGAAGTCCATACGTACGCCATGCGCCGTACAGGCAGTAGCAACATCGATGCTTCCAGCAGTATTACCGCCGCCAAAGCTCAGAACGTAGGTCTCTAAATCTTCGGCGGTGCTGTCATTGTGTTTGCCAGGAAGTGTGCGGGAAATATCTGAGTATGCCTCCGATACAAGCCCTGCACCGCGCTGCGCAAATATCTCCTGGTTGCTCTGCCCGATGCCGCCTTCATTGTTCGACTGGTTCAGTGTAGGGTGCGGATTTACTGGGTTGTCTCAGTGACTACCGATTTCAGTGCGCTTTCCAGCATCTGCGGCAACTGCCGATTGCGGTTCTCGGCACGGCGGAGTATTCCGGCGCACGCCGTCGAACTCAAAAAGTACCGCTGCGGGATCGAATCCACTTCGAGCACTTGCGACAACGAACACACGCTTGCGTCGTTGTGCCACGCCGAAAAATTGAGCGTCGAGCACTCGCCAGGCGACAATGCGCGATGGTCCATACACACAACCAGCGTTCGACCATTTTCCCCCTGCTGGCTGCAATTCACAGTCTTCCCCGGCAAGCGCGCCAATAAAGCAGCCGAAGGCGTTGTCTTTTGACGAGAGGACGCCGGGGACGTTTTCCCAAACGATGATCGCTTCTTCTTCACCGCTGTCACGGCGTTTGTCGTCGATGGCATCTGCCAGCTCCACATATGAAAGGGTTAATTGCCCGCGTGCGTCAGCTAGCCCATTACGTAAACCGGCAATGCTGAATGCCTGGCACGGGGTGCCGCCGACCAGAACATCCGGTGCTTCAATCGAACCGGCACAAATTGCGGCCGCAATTTTGGTCATGTCGCCCAGGTTGGCTACGTCAGGCCAGCGCTGCGCCAGAACAGCAGATGGGAATTTTTCGATTTCAGAAAACCAGACAGGCTTCCATCCCAGTGGTTCCCACGCCACTGATGCGGCTTCAATGCCACTGCAAACTGATCCGTATCTCATACGTCACCATTGAATCGGCCAGCCATGTCCCACATGCGCTCGGTGTAACGGGTGCATGGGGAATGCTGAAGGCATTTTTTACGCTGCTTGAGGCAGTGCTCACGCTCGCTCGTAATTTCCGATGTATCGAAAACCTCAAGCCACACGCGGCCAGCGCGTTGATATAAACCAACTTCCTGTAAGGCCTGGGCTTTCTTGATGAGAGATTGCACGCATGGTTTTTTCATGTGCGAAACCCCGAGTTAGTCGGCGCGGAATAATCAACACTGCTGTAACTGGATTTGAATGCGTCGTCGTTTTTTACCCAACGCCCCTTAACGCATTTTGGTCTGCCACTAGCGCGCCATTTGCTGGCTTTCTCGAAATACTCAACGCAGTTTTCGGGAGCAAAGAGTGTGCGGGGGCGCAGAAATTCGCTCATCTTCGAATCGTCAGCCCATTTAGCCGTCATGTAATCGACGACCAGCATCAGATCTTCGGCGCTGTAGTTCTCTGCCAGACGCCCACGGATATAACCCAGCGTTGTTTTGGTGCGACCACCACGGCCATAGGTCGAGTTGGTGACCAGGTTGAAATGCTCAAGAACCAAAACGGCAGGATCATCGGCTGAGTCGTCGGGTTGCCCCGCAACCGGACAAGAAGGGTTTTTATCTGATGGATCAGTAGTTGATCTTACTGACGGATCCCCACCAGATTCTGACGGGTCAAAACCGCCCTTTTTGCTGGAATCCGACGCCTCAAATTTTGATGGGTCGGATTTTGATGCATCAGATTTTGACGGGTCAGATTTTGATGCGTCAGGATTTGATGTGTCAGATTCTGACAGGTGAGAAAACGCAGCCGCAGCCAGCTTCTTGACGTTCAGGCGGTAAACATTGGAGGCGTTACGGTTGCCCTGGCGGCGAGCCTGGCGGGTGAGCCAGCCCTCTTTCTCAAGCGCAGTGATAGCTGTTCTTACAGTGCTCTCACCTGCCCCAATCTGGCGCGCGATAGTCGCTATGGACGGCCAGCAAACGCCCTCGTCACTGCTGAAATCAGCCAGGCGCGCCATTATCGCCACGCTGGATAACTTCATGCCCGACGATGCGCAGGCGTCCCAAACATAACCAGTTAATTTAGTGCTCATCCTTAGCCTCTATCTCAGTGAAATCTCTCTTGAATTTCCAGCGTGGGCTAAAGCATTCGCCATGCTCATAACCGGTGCGCAGGTAGATAACCCGCTGGGTTTCTGATTCCCATCGGATGACGTGGACAGGGATGCCACGGTGGTCTTTGAATCATCGGTCAACGATACGCATAGCTCAGACTCCACCTGCTGACGCCAGTCACCCACAGCCCATACGGCGAAGTCGTGGGTTACAACCTCACGATCTCCGGGTACATTTACCGCATAGCAATACTCAACCGGCGCTTTGCCACCAGGCATAGGCAACGCAATCAGTTGCGAGCGGCAGTATGGTGTTGTTAATATGTTCATGCGTTAGTTCTCCACTTGATTGCGAAGCGCCACGACGCCAGGAGCTGCACACTCGCTGGCGTCAACTTTTTCTGGCGCACAAAAAACCCGATACAGCAGCGTTAAATGCTCCTGCCACTTAGTCATCACCTGGTAGCTGTTCTCTTCAATCCGCTCGCGCTCACTGGCGTCAATAACGCCATCAGCTGTTGCTACCCGCACGTACTGAGAGTGCTCACTGATCCACTCTATGGTTTCCATCAGGCGTTCGTTGATGTCGGCATTCTCGATTTCCTCGATCGCCACCAGCGGAACATTGACGCTATTCGACTGCCGGGATACAGCGTCAGCGAGGCACTTTTTGCCGCTGGCCTGCTGCAGGACCATTGCCCACCCCATCGGGAAGATCTGATCGCCACCGTCGCGGAGACGGTTAAACAGTGCGTCCTGCGTTACGTCCAGTATTTCGGCGGCTTCGGCATATCCACCCGGTAAAGCTGCAATAGTCTTGCGAACTGCGGCCACCAGCCAGGCTGGCTGTTTTTCTACTTTCCAGTGTTCATTACCCACGGTTAACCTCTTGATTCTGTGGTTACTATTAAGCAGCTGTTTCGTTAGTATTTTTGGGTCGGTCAGGGTTTGCCTCGCCTAAAAGCCATGCTGCTGTAAATTTCCCGCCTGAAGCATTAGCGAGCATTTCTGCATAGTTCGTTTTTTTGGTGTATTCAGTACGCGGAAGGCAGGCGTTTTTGACCCACTTATGAATCGCTACCGCTGATTTACCGCAAATTTTTGCCGCTGCAGCCTGCCCGCCAACGGCTTCGACTGCCAATTCGACAGGGTTCATGTGCTCTCCTTTAGTTAAAATTAACCACAAGTTAATATTAAATATTAACTGACAGCTAAGTCAAGTTCTCGGATATTTAACCAATGGTTAAAAGAGATAATTCTAAAGATTCTTTTACGAACAGATTGCTTCAGGCTTGCCAACTTGCTGGGCTTTCTGGTCATGGGAAAAATAAACAACTCGCTGATCTTCTTAAAAGGATCGGGGTTAAGGTTTCGACGCCTGGAGTTTGGAAGTGGTTTAACGCTCAGTCTGTTCCTGATACGGAAAATATCGTCGCCCTAAGCCGAGTGCTTGGGGTCCGAGCCGAATGGCTGGAGTATGGCGTAGGCGAACCTACTGAAAACGGGGAAGTAAAGAGCATGGTGGCGCATCTTGACCCTGAAGTTTTTCGGGTGGATGTTCTCGATCTCACCGTTAGTGCTGGCCCAGGCACCTACATGCTCTCAGAGTTCGTTGAGGTGCTGACGGCGATCGAGTTCACTACCGAACACGCAAAATCCCTCTTTGGAAGCAGATCTGCGCGTGATGTGAAGGTTATGACCGTTGATGGTGACAGCATGTATCCAACGATTAAATCAGGCGACAGGCTGTTCTTTGACGTATCGGTCAGAGAGTTTAAAACTGACGGCGTTTATGCGTTTGTTTATGGAAAAACATTTCACGTTAAGCGTCTGCAGATGCAGGGTTTGAGATTAGCTGTTCTTTCGGATAACCCAAACCTCGAGAAATGGTATGTAGAAGAAGATACGGCAGACCAGTTCTACGTGATGGGTAAGGCTCTTCTGCAAGAGTCAATTCTTTACAGCAAACTCTAACACCGTGATCCGTTGGTAATTATTTGTGAAATGGCGCCAATGAAAGGATAAAAACCATGGATAACCTTGAGAGGATTTCTTTTATCGTGCCCTTTGATGGTAAAGGTGCGACTGATGAGCCAGAGCTCAATTTTGAGTGTTCGAAATTTCCAAGTAAGTTAGCAATCAATTTTCGAGTTGGTGTTGTTGGATTAAAGCCCAGCACCAAGTACCATTTGGGGCTTATGATTATTCCGGCTCACCTGGGAATTAAAAAAGGTGAGCAAATACAATGGCCAGATGGTGAGTTTGAATCCATATCTGTTTATATTGACACGCAAGAAGGCAATGTTGAGACAGGTGTTAATGGCCAAATTATCGTCACCTTTAGTGAGGCTCGATTGCCAGCCAAGGGTCTTTATAGTGTTATAGGAATTCTGCAGACCGGCGACGAGCAGAAAACAGAGCTTCACAAAAATCAATCATTTTTCACCGCTGAAGAATTATGAGTGACAATAAGAATTTAACAAATAGCACTGACAGCACTGGCAACTCAAGGCCCAGATTGAGAGTTGTTAAGGGCTCTGGCTTTGATGCTAAGCTTGATTATTCATCGCCTGGCAATCAAGATGGCTTTACTAGCCTGTCTTACACCAAAGAAGAAGCGGACATGATTAGCAGAGAAGAGCTTGATGCTAAATTAGCCAAAAACAAATCTGAAAATGATGTCATTGCAGCTGAAATGCGGCGCGAGATGGCAGAGTTTCGCACATTTCAAGCACAGCAATTCTCCACTATGAATACTGCAATCTCTGAAATTAAAGCGCAAATTTCAGGGGTAAATGGTGAGGTCACTGGCTTAAAAGGGCAAATTGACGGACTGAAGACTACATCATCGACGCTTCAATGGATGGTTGGAGCAATACTCGCTCTTCTTGCTGTCATGCTCGCCATTCCTCAGGTGCAATCTTATTTAAAGCCTGCAGAACAACCATCTTCTCATCCTGCAGCGACTACCTCTACTCCCTTGCCGCCCCCACAAGATAAAAAGTAAAGTAAACCTTTCTTTTGACAGGCTATCCCTCCGATAGTCTGCTTTCATCTTGCGCCCCGACCGTTTCGTTCGAATTACCCATCACTTAACAAGTCACTCAATTAAAATAAATTCTAAAGATAATCAATTGATTGGTGATTTTTAATCCTAAAATTAACCATTGGTTATTTACAAAAATTATCTAATGGTTAATTATGTATCCATCAACAGCGAACAGGCAGGACGCCCACGAAGTAGCCGCCCCAGGCGTATGAAGATGGGGATGATTCGCAACACAACGATCAGGGGGATTTATGGAAACTAAAGAACCAAAGATTTTTGCTGACGGTTTGACCAGTGAAGAAATTCATCAGTGGATGGCAGTCAAGGTTAGTGCGGGGCGTCAACTTCAGGGAGCGCTCGCTGAAAAGGCTGAATTGCAACAAGCGCTTAAAGATTTAGAACAGCGTATTTCTGAGCTTACCAGTTCTGCGGCTTTGGAATGGTTAAGTACATTTCCGGGTCCCACTCTGCATCGACAATCTGATCAAAAGTCGTGCGCGCTCGATGGGCATTAAACATCTTAATCACCTCCTGGGCTTTTTCAGGAAGATGTTCTAACGCTAATTCTTCTTGTAATGCAAAGAGAGCGTCTTGAAGAGACAAGGAACGAATTTCAGATAGCGGCCATTTGTATTTGCGAAGGAGAAGATGCTCAAGAGCTAATTTTCCTTTTAAAGGGCTAGTGAGTGTCCCAAATTTTGCTCGATGTTCTTCGAGGATTGTCTCTAAAGAGAATATTAAAACGGCTCGGTTTTGCACTTGGTAGTAAGGGGGTTCGATATATCCCTGCATCTTTACTCCATGATGCTCAGCAATCTTGTTTTGTATTACCTGGAAATAATCCACGTTAATTACAGACATAAGAAGTCCCTCTTGGTTGTATGAGAACTCCAAGATACCACCGAGCCTGATGTGGCTAAAAGACAGGCAGATCAAAGAAAAGATGTGAAGTAGCAGGCCCAGACGATATCTGAGTGGCTTAAAAAACAGATGGGAGCCGGTGGAATCCCGGCACACAACAGGAAAGAGCATTTGTATGTTGGCTGTGATTGTTGAGTCTGTCGCAACGCCAAGATTGAAAAGAATGCAGTGCTCTCTCCGTTGTGGTGAATGCGCAGGCTGATGCGCTATCAAAATGCGCTGTCGCCAGTCAGTTGAACCTGGCCGTGACAGACCTATGCCGGAATATCTCAGCACCGGCCACCACAACCCAATCGCTGGAGCGCGATAACTGTGTGTAGTCCTTTGGGCGGTAACAATGTTTTCCCGTTTTGTCCTATGTTACCGCCCTCTTTTTACACAACACACAAGAGCATCACCAGGCGACGGGCTCATAACCCAATCCACCTGGGCGCTAAGAAGCGGGAATTCTCAACCCGCAACCGAACGCAGGTGCTCTTTTGTGTTGTGTGGAGAAACCAATGTTTAGCGCCAGTGCAGAGGCGCTGAGGAACCGAAAATGAATAATCCGTTTTTCAAAAATATGTTGGTGTATCGCTTTAGCCGCGACTTCACCATCAACCTGGAAGAGCTTGAGCAGAAACTTGAACTGCTTCGCTTCACTCCATGTGGTAGTCAGGATATGGCTAAAACAGGTTGGGTTTCACCATTAGGCCAGGCATCGGATCGCTTGCATCACTCCGTTAACAATCAGGTGCTGCTGGTTATTCGCCGGGAAGAAAAAATACTTCCGAAACCAGTCATTGCTGATGAACTGAATCAGCGTGTAACTCGCCTCGAATCGGATCAGGGTCGCCGCCTCAAGAAGACTGAGAAAGATTCCATCCGTGATGAGGTGCTGCACTCCCTGCTCCCTCGCGCGTTCACCAAAAATTCGACTGTCCGTTTGTGGATCAACATCACCGACGGTCTGATCATGGTTGATGCCGCCAGCGCCAAACGTGCTGAAGACTCTCTGGCACTGCTTCGTAAAACTCTCGGCTCACTTCCAGTTGTTCCACTCACGATGGAAGCGCCGATCGAACTGACCATGACCGAATGGGTTCGCTCCGGCAGTGCGCCAGCTGGCTTTGCCCTGGGTGAAGAAGCTGAGCTGAAAGCGCTTCTTGAAGATGGCGGGATCGGTCGATTTAAAAAACAGGCTCTGGTTAGCGACGAAATTCACATGCATCTGGAAGCTGGCAAGGTCGTAACCAAGCTGTCACTCGACTGGCAAGAGCGCATTCAGTTCGTTCTTTGCGATGACGGCAGTATCAAGCGCCTTAAGTTTGCAGATGAGCTGACAGAGCAAAACAGCGATATCGACCGTGAAGATGTGGCCCAGCGCTTTGATGCCGATTTTATTCTGATGACCGGCGAACTTAACTCCCTTATCACCGGGCTAACAACCTCTCTCGGCGGCGAAGCCAAGCGATAAACACCAAGCAGCAATTACCCCATGCGAATGGGTTGGGTTGCTGCACTCTAAAAACAGCGCGGTGCAGCGCGTAATGGAGAACTACGCAATGTCTTTTATTCAGACCCTAAGCGGGAAAAAGTTCGACTACATTCACTCGACCGTTGACGATATTGATATCGAAGATATCGCCAATGCTCTCTCTAATATCTGCCGCTTCGCAGGGCACCTGCCGGAGTTCTACAGCGTTGCTCAGCACTCCGTGCTTTGCAGCCAAATCGTTCAACCTGAGTACGCATTTGAAGCGCTGATGCACGATGCCGCTGAGGCGTATGTGCAGGATATCCCCTCTCCGCTTAAGCGCCTGCTGCCTGACTACCAGCGCATTGAAACAATGGTGGATGATCTGATCCGCGTTAAGTTCGCCCTCCCTGCTGATATGTCCTCAGTCGTGAAATACGCAGACCTGATCATGCTGGCAACCGAACGCCGCGATCTGGAAATCGACGACGGTACCGAGTGGGCTTGTCTCCAGGGTATCCCATGCTCCGACATCATTCAGATCGCCCCGCTGCGTCCTGGTCAGGCTTACGGCGCATTCATGAACCGGTTCAACGAACTGATGGAGATCCGCAAATGCGCCTGAATAAAGAGCAGTTGCTCGATGCCGCGCGTAAAGCGGCTAAATACCTCCCGGCAGCATCTGCCGACCTCATGAACGAACTGGCTAACCGTCTTGACGTTACCAGTGTGGCGTTAAGTGAGTCGATGGAACAACGTAAGGCTCTGGTGGTAGATAACAATTTCCTGCTGGGTCTGGCCGCGCGTGAACTCAATACCTCCTGGCTGCACACTCGCGCCATGCTCGGTATGCAGGCGGCGGTGCTCTGCCTGTCTCAGGGTGACATCAAAGCTGCTCGCGACTGGCTGGAAGGTACGACTGATGAAGCCGTGGCTGAAATGCCCGACGACATGACGCCGGATGGTTTGCAGTTATGGTACGACAGTTACATGCGAAGCGAGGGTGGCAAGACAGGTTTTCTGACCCGTGAAGAAGCGCTTGCCGAATTGAATAAGCGCATCCCAGTAAGCGCGGCTGGGGTTATGGCATTCCGTGACGAAGGTATTAACTTCGCTGCTTCACGTCTCGCTGCAGCTTACAACCACGGTTTCGTTGACAAGCCAATGGCAGAGGTTAGCGACGTGGTTCGCATGATACTGGATGCCAAGAATGGCTTAGCAAACAATCCTGTTCCGCCAGCCGATGGGTTGTCAGGTGAATACGCAGAAAAGGCACTGAAAGAATGGGGACTGATTAAGGAGGCCACCAGCAATGGCTAACTCATTCAAACAGATGACCACGAAGGGCGGTGTGATTAAACGCACCGATACCGGGATGTTTATCAGCCTGGATAACATCTTCGTCAAAGAGGGCTTCAACAAACGCGACGATGACGAGCGTACCCGCCAGGCTGATGACGACCTTTTCAACTACCTCATGAATAGTGGCACCGTTCCCCCGCTGGAAGTCACCCCACGCGATGAAGGAGGTGTGTGGGTTGTTGAGGGTCATCGCCGTCGCCGCTGCTATGAGCGCTGCCGCGATGCTGGCAAGCCAGTCGACCGCATTCACATCATGCCGTTCGTTGGCAATGACGTTGAGCGTCTTGCTAGGGTCATGACCAGTAACAACCAGCTCCCCCTAACATCGCTTGAACAGGCGCAGGTGGTTAAAGAGCTGGCTACCACGTTCAATTTGACCATGCCGGAAATAGCGAAGCTGGTTCATAAGAGCGTGCCGACGGTTGAGAAGCTACTCACCCTCGCTACCGCCAACCACGACGTGCAGCAAATCGTTCGTGACGGTGCGGTCTCTGTCGGGGTTGCCGTTGACCGTGTTCGTGAGCACGGCGAGAACGCCGGGAAAGTCCTGCAGCAGGATCGGGCAGTGGCCGCGGCAGCTGGCAAAAGCAAAATCACCAAAAAGCAGATCGCCCCAGAAGTCAGCGTTAAAAGCGCCCGCCGCCTCGTAGAACTCATCAGCAAAGCAGGCATCGACGATAACGGTGTAGTCACTCTGGAGGGTCTGGCGCTGGCTGAAGTGTTAGCGATCGTTGATGAGCATAAGGCTATTGCAGATCAGAGGATCACCAGCAAAGGAGCACGGTCATGAGTAAATCACTTAAAGCACGTTGCATTCGTCGTTGGGAAGTTGAATTCAAAAGCGTATGCGACTCCAAATTAAACCCGTGGTGGCGCAAGCGTCATCTCCGTGGCTATATCCGCGACTGCGCGTTAACTACGGCTGATTGCATGGTTGAACGGATGGCCGAGGGCAATGCCCGCGTAGACTTCTGCGGACACGCCTATGGATGGTCTCCTGAATTTGCAGCCTGGTATAACGAACGCCGCGAGCAATACCGCAAAGAGGCGCTGGAACACCTCAATGAAGAGGCCACCAACGACGAAATTGACGAAGAAATTCAGAACGAACTGGAGGCCTGGAATGATTAACAACGAACATATTCAGGCACTCAAAGCGGCTGCTGAAAGCCAGATTGGCATTCTGGAAAATATAGCCGGGTATGAGCCTGGTGATATTGATGGCGATGATGTTGAGCTTCGCTTCGAAACGGAAGACGGCTTCGATACCGGCTGCAATGTAAGTATTGTCGAGCAATGCCAGTCTGCCGCCGATGTCATTCGCTCCCTTCTGTCAGAGCGTGACGATGATAAGGCGCTGATTGCGAAATTACAGACAGCTAACGCAGCGCAGGACGACCACATCAATCAGCAGGCCGACCTGATTGAGTCGCTGGAGAAGACGAATCACGGATTGGGCAAACGCCTCTGCGCAGTGGAAGCCCGCACGCTCACCGTTGACCTTCGCAAGCACTTAGTCAACGAGGTGATGATTATTAGCCAGATGGACCGTCAGTATTCAGAAGGCTGGTGCTCAGCTAATGACTGGGCAATTCTGAAAATCCGCGAAGCCTGCGCCGCCGCTGGCATCACCCTGAAAGTGGGAGGGGAGTGACGATGAGCGATAAACCGCTTAATGCGCGCGAGCGAGCATACCTGCAACCGGCAATAGTGTACGGGTGGGAAATTGAGATATCGCCAACCCGCAAGACGCCGCTTTGGCAAGGTGATGTATTGACCCCGGTTAAAGTCGGCCCTCTCGCTGAGGCTCTTGTTGCAAAAGGCTATCTGGAGAAAGTGCTCCCTTCTGAAATCTACACCTGGAGTATTCGCGCCACCGAAAAGGCCAAAGCCCTACAGTGCCGTAAATGCTGGGGGCATTCCCGGCTTTACAACGATGAAGGTCAAGACATCGGGCGATGCCCTGACTGCGATAACGGTGTTGCGGTTAACCCCATTGGAGGTGAAAAGTGACAACACAATTACCGAGCAAAGAGCGCCTGGAGAAAATAGCGTCATGGCGTGAAACGTATGGCGCTGGACACAACGTGATGTTGCCAGCCGAAGAAGCCGAAGCAATGGCCCGCGCACTCCTGGCGGCGCATGAGCAAGAGCCGGTGGCGTGGTGGACGGGTCCGGAGCCGACGCCTACTGGTGAGATTGAATCAATACATGACCATGAGACTGGTAGCCATAGCATTCCTCTGTACCCTCACCACGCGCCAATCCCGGCAGCGGTGCCGGATGAGTTGCTGTCGTCTATGGAGGAAGTGCTTCGCATATCTGACCGCGACCATGATGCGTGGAACCGTGCTAAATCAGCCATTGCCGCCTGCCGTGCTGCCAAGCCCCAGTCTGAACCTGCTGGCAGAGATTACCTCGCCATTGTCGAACGTATCGCCGAGATTATGCATGGCTCTGTAACTGACGTTGACCTGCTCACTGTCACCGTCTTGTCTATGAAGCAGAAGGCTGAACATGCCTCATTGCCTGGTGGGTATGCGCTGGTTCCTGTTGAGCCGACAGAAGAAATGATGCTCCATAAGTCTGGCTGCCAGCACCACGCATGGGATGACCCCGATTGCCCTATGCGCGAGACACGTCGCCTGGTGTGGAGGTATATGCTCACCGCAGCGCCGAAGGAGGTGTGATGTGGAAAGAATTACCTTCGTCATTGAGTTTGAAGACGGTAAGGCACCACCAGTCCGAGCACACATGGAAGCGTTTGGCGGCAAGGTTGTTGCAGTGGCTTTCCGTGATGCCTTGGAGGAGCCTGAGCAAGACGAGGATGACGACTGATGCCCAGCAAACTCAAACAGCGGCGCTTGCGCCGCCTCAAGGCTGATGTGTGGTGGTGGCGAGAGGAGGCTCAAGACCTTCACGCCCGTGTCATGGAGCAGGCCAACGAGATCGCAGAGCTGAAAAAGAAGGTGATCGTTGTCGCTATGCCGATGATGGTACCACCAGCAGTAGTTGAGGGTATGAAGGCGCTGCGTGTAGAGCATGCGCTCTGTCTCAAATGTAATGACGGTGCGCGGGGCGGCTGCTCCGCTTGCGCCTACACTATTCGATAACCGGGTGCAGCCGGTAGTGGAGAAAGTATGCCGACAAGATATATCAACATGAAAAGCATGTGCGAGTTAACCGGGAAAAGTAAGCCCACTTTGTGGAGAATGTACGCCAAGCGCGGTGAGTTTCCAAAGCCTGAGAGAACAGCTAGTGGGACGTTTCTGGGGTGGACTGAGAAGGTATATGAAGACTGGGTAAACAGCGATAAAAACCAAACTTTTTAAATTCACTACCTGACCCGTTAACTGACCTTGAGTCGTTGCGGGTTTCTTATTTTAAAGGCTAACTCATTGAAATAAATGGTACGCCCTACAGGGTTCGAACCTGTGACCTACGGCTTAGAAGGCCGTTGCTCTATCCAGCTGAGCTAAGGGCGCACGGTGTCCCTTTCGGGAGAGTTGCGGACAGGGATTATACGGTCAACACCTGTCGAGTCAATGCCTTTAGGGGTCAGATGCTTGCGAAGTGAGCATCCCGCAGCAAATTCCTCAACTTACCCTCAAGAAAATCGGTGAGGTGATGAGCCGCCCCAACCAGCATCAGGGGCGACTGTTCAGCGTTTAGTGCTGATTTGCCAGCATCAGTTCCTGCGGCCCATTGTAGAGATCATCACCGGATTCGGCGTTATCTCTGGCAATCTGGAAACGCGTTACCGACTGCTGTAACTGAACCACCTGCTGTTGCAGGGAACTGGCCGCGGTCGCCACTTCAGCCACCAGCGAGGCATTCTGCTGAGTCACGCCGTCCATTTGGTGAATGGCGATATTAATCTGCGAAATACCACGGGTCTGCTCGCCGGAAGCGAGCATCACTTCATCCATGATCTCGACCACTTCTTTCACATCGACCATCACTTCATTCATGGTGACGCCGGCTTCTTTCACCAATCCGGAGCCCTGCTCGATACGGCTCAATGAATCACTGATCATGGTGCCTATCTCTTTCGCGGCTGTTGCGCTGCGTTGCGCGAGAACCCGAACTTCAGAAGCCACCACTGCAAATCCGCGACCGGCTTCGCCTGCACGAGCAGCCTCAACGGCGGCATTCAGCGCCAGCAGATTGGTCTGGAACGCAATACCGTCAATCACACCGACGATATCGCCAATTTTGGCGGAGCTCTTCTCAATCGACGCCATCGTAGAGACAACTTCAGAGACCACGGTAGCGCCGCGGGAAGCAGAGTCGGATGCCTTCAGCGACAGCTCATTGGCCTTACGCGTGTTGTCTTCGTTGTTTTTTACCGTCGCCATGATCTGCTCCATGCTGGATGCGGTTTCATCCAGAGAGGCAGCCTGCTGCTCGGTACGGCTGGAGAGATCGATATTACCGGAGGCAATCTCTTCCACGCCGGAGCCAATAGCATCCGTACCGTGGCGCACCACCAGCACCATATTCTCCAGCCCATCACGCATACGTTGCACTGCGGCAAACAGCTGAGCAATCTCGTTTTTCCCGGCGATATCAATGCGCGCCCGCAGATCGCCTTCGGCAATACGGTCAAAGACCCGAATCACATTGTTCAGCGGTTTGACGATAAGATTGGTCATCACCGACCAGGCCAGCGCGGCCAGCACCAGCGCACAGGCGATGGAGAAATAGAGCACAAACTCCATACGGGTGACACGCGTGTTGGAGTCTTCGTAGGCGATATCGATACTTTTGATTTTATAAGCAACCAGCGTTTTCGAGGCTTTATCGAACGCGGCGTACAGGGTCGTCGATTTCCCGGCGCGCTGGCGATACTCATCCAGCTTACCCGCTTCAAGGGCTGCAAGCGCCGGATTGATAAAATCTTCCATCAGGGTGTCGCGGCTGCTGGCCATCTCTTTGGAAATCACCAGCTCTTCTGCTGACTGAGGATATTTCAGGTAATCCTGCCATTTGGCACTGGCACCCTCAATCTTACCTTTGGCACGTTCGAGGGCCACTTTGGCTTTTTCCGTATCGCCATTACCCACCAGGGATTCATACAAACGTAAATCCAGGCGAGCACGCAATAATAATTCAGAACTTTCATTCAGCGCGACCAGACCCGGTAATACTTCAGTATCCACACGGGCAAAAGATTTATTCCCTGACTGCACCGCCACCAGACCCAAAATGCCGACGAAAAGTAATAATGCCGTCAGCGAAAAAATCATCATGCTGAGTGCAGTACGGATCTTTATTCTACGAAACATAGTGTCTTATTCCCTGTTACTGGTTAATCATAAAATGAAGAGACTGATGACAAAATGAAGACAAAAAACCGGAAGCAGGTTAAGCCACTTCCGGTATGCGATGATGATTACTTATTATGCTGGCTGCCGTCGATACCGGCTAAAAATGACTGTAGCTTTTCTTTATAAAATTTCGCCGACATCATTGTGCCATGACCACTGGTCTGCGCACTTGCCGGGATCAGGAACAATTCTGCCTGCTTAATTTTATTTAATTCACCCGCCAGAATACCGGTTTCGACAGGATTACGTTCGTCATCTGCTGAATTAATGATCAGCACTGGCGCGGTAATACGGTTTAACCCAGGCAGTGCATTGTAATTAGCCGAAGAGCCCCAGATATAAATAAAGTCGTTGGCATCCGCAGTGACCGGTGCAGCCAGGCGTTCATCAACCAGTTTATCGGCCTGGGCACGCGTTGGCGCTTTCTGCTGATATGCCAGCGTGCCGCCGGTGGTTGCAATACTGAACATAATATTGGCGGTCTTCAGTGCCGGAGGTTGCTGCTGATAATTGCCCTGCGCCCAGGCCGGATCGGCTTTGACAGTTTCAATTAACATGCGACGCATCATCCAGTTACGACCCGAAAGCTCATTGGGCTGCGACGCCATCGGCACCAGCGCATCCATCATTGACGGATATTTTTCACCCCACAGCCAGGTCTGCATTCCACCCATCGAATAGCCCATGACTAAACGCAGATGGGAAATGCCCAGCCCTTCTTTTAGCAGCCGGTATTGGGCGGTAACCATATCGTCATAATCGTATTGCGGAAACGTCATCCGCAAACCATCTGAAGGTTTCGAGGATTTTCCGGAACCAATGCTCTCCGGCATAATAATGAAATATTTGCTGCTATCCAGCGCCTGGCCCGGGCCAAATAATTCACCGGCAAATCCATCGGCTAATAACGCTTTAATCGGTTGGTTAGTGCCGTGTAGTAATAAGACAGCGGGTTTACTACGATCGCCAAGGGTGTAGTAGTGAATACGCAGATCTTTCAGTTTTTCACCGCTATTAAAGGTGAATTCTTTGGCGACCCAGTCAGCTTCGGCAGGTGCCGGAATGGCACTCGCGGCATGCACAAAGGGTGATAAAGTTAACAGAATGGCACCCGCCACCGCTGATACTATGCGAATAAGCATAAGAAGAACTCTTTAGTTATGATCCATCATGAGGAGCCCGATATTAATTTCAATCGGCATAAATCCCAATAAACATTAACAACGCTAAAGAAAAAAAATATTATCTGCTTTTTTTTGACTTTGCGCCAGATGATTTTGATTCAGTTTTTATTATGCCAACACTTGCGGTATTTAGCTTTAGTGCTAATGACGGTCTTTGTTGAGTTTTTTTTCATCATTTATTCATGATACTGTCATCAGCTAATTGCAGTGATAATAAACCGCAAAGATCCGGGGGAATAATCAAAGCCGATAAAATAAAATGCCGGTCTGTAAACCCATTAACCATACAAATAACAATGCTAATTTGTTTTAGCCAGCCAAAATGCTCGCAGGACACGCGACTTCCGCCTGACTGATGCCCCTCTTTTCAGTAAGATCTCAAACGGTGACTGACAGCGCCGCCCACTTCTGACAAAATATGCGCATCCCCCTCATCGTTCAGTTACAGATGGAATCTTCTCTCTGATGGCAGCAAAGATTATTGATGGTAAAACGATTGCGCAGCAGGTGCGCTCTGAAGTTGCTGAAAAGGTGCAAGCCCGATTAGCGGCTGGATTACGCGCCCCTGGCCTGGCCGTTGTACTGGTTGGCAGCAACCCGGCTTCGCAAATTTATGTCGGCAGCAAACGTAAAGCCTGTGAAGAAGTTGGCTTCCTCTCCCGCTCTTATGATCTGCCGGAAACCACCACCGAAGCCGAGCTGCTGGAGCTTATCGATAAGCTCAACGCAGATGATGCCATTGATGGCATCCTGGTACAGTTACCGCTGCCGGCGGGCATTGATTATGTGAAGGTGCTGGAGCACATCTCTCCGGACAAAGACGTTGATGGTTTCCACCCTTACAACGTCGGTCGCCTGTGCCAGCGCGCACCGCGCCTGCGCCCGTGCACCCCGCGCGGTATTGTGACCCTGCTTGAGCGTTACAACATCGATACCTACGGTCTGAATGCTGTCGTGATTGGCGCATCCAATATCGTCGGCCGCCCGATGAGCATGGAGCTGCTGTTAGCAGGCTGCACCACCACCGTCACCCACCGCTTTACCAAAAACCTGCGTCAGCACGTTGAAAATGCCGACCTGCTGGTTGTGGCGGTGGGTAAACCGGGCTTTATCCCCGGCGAGTGGATCAAAGAAGGCGCGATCGTGATTGACGTCGGCATCAACCGTCTGGAAAGCGGCAAAGTGGTCGGCGATGTGGCTTATGAAGCCGCCGCAGCCCGCGCGTCTTACATCACCCCGGTGCCGGGCGGCGTAGGCCCGATGACCGTTGCAACGCTGATTCAGAACACCCTGCAGGCATGCGAAGAGTATCACGAAGTGGAGAAAGCATAAGATGGCAACATTTTCATTAGGTAAGCACCCGCACGTCGAACTGTGCGACTTGCTGAAACTCGAAGGCTGGAGCGAAAGCGGCGCGCAAGCCAAAATCGCCATCGACGAAGGTCTGGTGAAGGTGGACGGCAAAGTTGAAACGCGCAAGCGCTGCAAAATCATTGCTGGCCAGACCGTTGTTTTCCTGGGACAAAGCGTTACCGTTACTGCCTGATCCTGGCTGTATGCAGGCCCGTTTGCCGGGTCTGCATCCGATCTTAATCCCCTCTCAGTTCCTGTGGTCGCATACCGATCGTCTTCAAATAATCATAAATTCTTATGTCTGAACTGACGATTTCAGTTGCAGAGATCATTCTCATCTCGCACGATAAGTAGAACGTTCTACTAAAACGTTCTACTCACAATAATAGTGCACTAAAATGTGCGGCGAATAATGGTCAGACTCGGGGGAAATCAGGATGCGACTGTTATCAGGGTTTATAAAATCGTTATCAAAGCTGTCAATGATTGGCCGCGCGCTTATGCTGCCAATTTCTCTGTTGCCGGCGGCAGGTTTGTTGCTGGCGTTCGGTGATAAGTTCCACTTACCGCTGATGATGAACGCCGGTGGCGTCATCTTCGATAATTTACCGCTGCTGTTCGCCATCGGCTCTGCCGTCGGCCTGGCGTCGGAATCGGGTATCGCTGCCCTCTCCGCTGCGGTTTCGGTCTTTATCACTAACATCACCATCGGCACCGTACTGTCCATTACGCCGGAAATGGCCTCCCAGGGCGGTAAATATGCGATGGTGGTGGGTATTCCAACCCTGCAAATGGGGGTCTTTGGCGGCCTTATCTGCGGCATCCTCGCCGCCTGGTGTTATAACCGCTTCCATACCCTACAGCTGCCGGAATTCCTTGGCTTCTTCTCGGGTAAGCGTTTTGTGGCCATCGCCACGGCGTTTATGTCGTTTATTCTCGGCCTGCTGCTGCCCTACGTCTGGCAACATATCCAGGCGGGCATTGATGCGCTTTCGGTGATTGTTAATGGGGATAATCAGGCCGCCTCGACCTTTATCTTTGGCCTGACGGAACGCGCGCTGATCCCGCTCGGCCTGCACCACATCTGGTATCCGTCGTTCTGGTACTCCTTTGGCGATTACACCACTCAGGCCGGCCAGGTTATCCATGGCGACCAGACAATCTGGTTCAAAATGCTGGAAGAAGGCACCAAATCCTTCAGTAGCGACACCTACCAGAATGCCGGTAAGTTTATGCAGGGCGAATTCCCGCTGATGCTGTTCGCTCTGCCTGCGGCCTGCCTTGCGATGTACCACGAAGCGCACACCCGTAACAAAAAAATCGCCGCCGGTATTCTCTTCTCCGCTGCCCTGACCTGTTTCCTGACGGGGATTACTGAACCGGTCGAGTTCACCTTTATCTTCGTTGCCCCGGTGTTATACGTGTTTAACGCGATTATGGCGGGACTGGCTTATATGAGTATGTATCTGATGCATGCTCATATTGCGAAGTCCTTCTCTGCCGGGCTTATCGACTACATCTCCTTTGGGATCCTGCCATCGTTTAATGGCTATCAGACTAACTTCCTCAATGTAGTGATCATTGGCATACCGATGGCGCTGATTTACTACTTCACCTTCCGTTTCGTGATCCGTCGTTTCGATGTGAAAACACCGGGCCGTACCGATGTCTCTGCGGATGCCAGTGATAAGACCGATGACGAACTGGTGACCGAAATCATTGGCCTGCTTGGCGGAGCGAAAAAAATTGATTCCGTCGGCTCCTGTATCACCCGTCTGCGCATCGAAGTGCTGAATGGCGATAACGTGGATAAAGAAGGCCTGAACGGCGTCGGTGCGCGTGGCGTGGTCTTTGTCGGTGATAAAGGCGTGCAGGTTATTTTTGGCGCACGAGCGCAATTTATTGCCCAGTCGATGGCAACAACGCTTGGCAAATAACCTCGTACTGATAAGGTAAATAAGTCTCCTGTATTACTACAGGAGGCTTTACTATTTCAGGCAGATATTCGGTACTTTCAGGGAGCTCGTTTGAAAAAGGTCAGCATCATTGATGTCGCTAAACTGGCGGGCGTTTCCGTCTCAACCGTGTCACTGGTGTTACGCCAGAAAGGGAAGATCTCTGAGGCGACGATTGAGCGAGTCCATTCGGCCATCAATGAACTGGGCTACGTACACAATGTGGCAGCAGCTAATCTTCGGGCAAACACCTCAAACCTGATTGGCCTGATCCTGCGGGATTTTAGCGACAGCTTCTCCATCAAGGTGATGGCAAGCATCGTGCAGGCTCTGGAGCGTAAAGGCTATATGGTTTTCCTCGGCCAACCGCAGGATGACAACGACCATCTTGAGCGCTGTCTGCTCTCCTTCAAACAGCAAGGCGTTGCCGGGGTCATTTATCTTGCCAGTGACCCAACATCCGCCCGTGTGCCGGAAAAGATAAGCCAGTGCCCACTGCCGCTGGTGGTGGTATCGCAGTCGCTACTTGATGAGCCCTGCAATCTGGTCATGCGTGATAATCGCCAGGCTGCCAGCCTTGCAACCCGCTATCTGATTGAGCGCGGGCATCGTGCTATCGCCTACGTTGGCGGCATGGAGAACGACCGGGTACGTCACCAGCGTTTGCTGGGGATGCACAGCGCGCTGAAACAGCACGGGATGGCGCTGCGTGATGAGTTCACCCCGCCCTGTTTTGAAAGTACCGATTCAGTGAGCCTGGCGACCCGCCATTTGCTGGAAAAAAATAACACCATTACCGCGCTGCTTTGCCACTCGCCGAATTCCATTATTGGCTCGATCAGCGGTATTCATCAGGTTGGACGCACCATAGGTAAGGACGTGTTCCTGACCCAGCAGGTGGCGCTAATTGGCTTTGAAGATATGCTGCATGTGAACCTCACCTCCCCCTCTTTCACCTATGTTTCCTCGGCCAGCGAAGAGACCGGGCGGCAGGCGGCAGAGTTGATGATGCGCAAATTAAAAGAGCCGGAATTACAGACCCAGCGCATCACCCTTTCCGGACAGCTGATTACCCAGGAATCAGCCTGATTCACACCGCTGTCATCCTCTTTACTTTCGTACATACGCAAAATCATTCGCGTTGCATTGCGGCGGCAAGGCTGAGAGTCCCCGGGAGCTTACATCAGTAAGTGACCGGGGTGAGCAGACGTAGCCAACAAAGAGGCAGCGTGAAGGATAAAGCGTATGTTATCCGCGGCCGACGAACGGCATAGCATTTGCCATAATCGTCATCTCCAGCACATTGGTGGTGACCGGCATGGTGGTTATCATGGCGATCGCCGCCGCCACATCCGCAACATCCATCATCTCTTCAGGAGCGATGGTGCCATCGGCCTGATACACCCCTTTGCGCATCCTTCCGGACATTTCGGTTTCAGCGTTACCGATATTAATCTGCCCGCAGGCAATATTAAATTTACGGCAGTCGAGTGAGATAGATTTCGTCAGGCCGGTAATGGCATGTTTTGACGCGGTATAAGGCGCGGTATACAGACGCGGCGTGATAGCCGAAATAGAGGCGTTGTTAATAATCCGCCCACCCATCGGCTGCTGGGCTTTCATTATTTTGATGGCTGCCTGCGCGCACAGGAAACTGGCGTGCACGTTAACGTTAAACACGCGCAGCCACTCTTCATATGGGATCTCTTCGATGGATTTTGCCGGGCTGTTATTGCCTGCGTTATTGAACAACACGTCCAGTCTGCCGAAGTCGTTTTTAATCCGGCTGAACAGCGCCTCAACGCCTTCTGGCGAAGACACATCCGCCGAAACGGGCACAAACCTTTCCGGATCAAAGCCTTCGGCACAGGCTTTCAGTTTTTGTTCATTACGGGCGGCCACAATCACGGTATAGCCCATGTCATACATCGCTTTGGCTGCCGCATACCCAATCCCTTTGCTGCCACCCGTTACCAGCGCTACTTTGCTCATGTTATCCCCTGAATAATGTGATGTTTACTGCGACTTTCCTGCAAATTACGCTGTTCTGCTGTGAAGTGCATTTGTCATTACCCCGAATCACCGTCGCCATATTTATGCAGTCACCCAAATATTTACAATTTGTCGGTTTAATTATCGTGCTGCATCACAAAACCGAGTTTTTAATTACCCGGTAAGTTTCAGAAAACACGCACTGAGCAAATCGGGTCCCCTGGGTATACTTTCCTCTTTTGTTCAGGAAAGAACGATGCCGACAATCATTACTCACGCCGCTGTCCCCCTTTGTCTGGGGCTCGGACTCGGAAACAAAGTGATCCCCCGGGGTTTACTGCTGGCGGGTATTGGGCTGGCTATGTTGCCCGATGCCGACGTGCTCTCATTTAAATTGGGTATTGCCTACGGCAATATTTTTGGTCATCGCGGCTTTACCCATTCGCTGCTGTTTGCCTTTGTGGTTCCATTACTGCTGACATGGCTCGGGAGACGATGGTTTAAAGCAAGCGCACTGTGCTGCTGGACGTTTCTGACGCTGTCATTGCTGTCACACAGCCTGCTGGATTCGGTGACCACCGGAGGTAAAGGAGTGGGCTGGCTGTGGCCCTGGTCAGATGAACGCTTTTTCGCCCCCTGGCAGGTGATTAAGGTCGCGCCTTTTGCGCTATCAAAATACAACACGCCTTACGGGCATCAGGTGATAATTTCCGAGCTTCTTTGGGTGTGGGTGCCGGGGATTATTTTTATGGGAGTGATGTGGCACTTACGCCGACGCTGAGATTGCGAATAGTGCGGCCTGATGCCCTCACCCCGGCCCTCTCCCACGGGGAGAGGGAGAAAATCAGGCTGCTCCCGCTTGCGAAAAACGGGCGCGCTTAATGCTCCAGAGCGACCGAACAGACATGGTCAATCGTACGCAGCATGCTATACAGCTCATATAAAGTAGTGCGGTTCTTCACCGTCAGCTTAAAATTCACCTCTATTTTATTTTTCTTGATATCGCGGATGGTCATGGCGTCAATCAGATTTTTGCGCTCATGAAGTCTGTTCATCAGTGACGATAGCCCCTCCTTTTCATCAAGAATTAAGCGGACTTTGACTCTTCCCAGCTGCTGACGCCTTGCCTGCAACAGAGCGATATGTGGACTCAGCTTGATTACCAGCATAAATAATGCCGTCGCCAGTAACGCATGCAGATAGAAACTGGCGCCACAGGCAATCCCCACTCCCGCCGATGCCCAGACTATTGCGGCAGTTGTCAGACCGGAAATCGCATCGTCACGACGATGTAAAATAACCCCGGCGCCTAAAAAACCTACCCCACTAATAATCTGGGCGGCCAGCCGGATAGGATCGCTGCGAATATTGTCAGAAATCCCGGCGTAATATTCTGCAGACTGAATAGATACCACTGTTAATACGCTGCTGGCGACGGCAATAATAACGCAGGTTTTAACACCAACAGGTTTACCTTTGGATTCCCGCTCCAGGCCAATAATACCGCCCAGAACAAACGCAGCGGTTATCTTACAAACCGTTGCCAGATGGAGCGGCCCCATCCCGTTCAGCAGTTGTAATATGATATCCATATCCCCACCTCCTTGTGGGCGTACATTTATTATCTCAGCGCTCAGAACTGACCGGTTCAGGTTCAGTCAATTCTTTCGGTCTGGACAAATCGTCCTTAAAGAAAATGATGAACAGAAGTGAAACGATGGCGGCAATCACTGCCGGAATAATCCAGAAGTTTTCCCATTGCGGCAGTGCCTGCGGCCCCTGCTCCGTCACCGTATTGTTAAAAATCTTCCCGCAAATGGTTGAAGCAAACAGCAAACCAACACCATTGGAAACGATAAAACGCAGACTTTGGGCCTGGGCTCTGATCTCTGGCCGTGCTTTGCGATCAACATAAATGTCGCCGACGGTGAAGAAAAAGTCCCAGCAGAATCCCTGTAGCATCAGCCCAATCAGTACAAACATCATATTGGCGTCAATCGCCGCCTGAGAGAAGAATATCGAGCGGATAACCCAGCACACCGCGCCGATAAGCAACGTAATTTTAAAACCCGCTTTTAACAGGAACCAGGACAACATGAACATAAAGACGACTTCGCAGGCGATGCCTATCTGCATCATGGTGGCGGCATTATCAAAACCCAGCGCCTTGAGGAATACCGGAATATAGGCGGAATAGGCCGTTTTGGGGATCATCAATACAAAGATGCTCAACATCAAAATAGAGAAATTGCGATCCCTGAACAGCGACAACGCGTCAAGGCACAATAAATCGCGCAGCGAAAATGCACGTCCTTTAGCCTTCGGCGGCGTATTCGGTAACGAGAAACAGTACAGCCCCAAAGCCACACCACTGGCGGAGGCGATATACCAGGTCATGGTATCCCCGGAGTATCCCATCTGCCCGATAATGAAACCAATGGCCATAAAACCGAAGGTGCCAAACACGCGAATGACCGGAAAATACTTCACCCCGTTGATATGGCTGAAGCTGATACTGTTAGCCAGCGCAGTGGTAGGATAAAACAGCAGCCCGACGAGAAAGATCATCATCAGCGTCATGGTGCTATTTTGTGCTTCAATAAACTGCGGCACGCAAAGGATTACCCCGGCGTTAATCAGGTGCAGGATCCCCATCACTTTTTGCGACGCAAAGAAACGGTCGGCCACCATGCCGATAAATAACGGAGACAGAATAGTCGCCAGCCCCAGTAAAGCATACGAAGTGCCGATAATCGTCGCCATGCCCCAGGTGCTCAGCACCAGGCCCATGGTCATATTCCATGCGCCCTGCATAAAATATTGCACAAACATCATAATCAGCAGGCGCGGTGTTTTGTTAAAGTCCATAAGCGTTCCCTCCTTATTTGACGTCAACAGTCAGACCGTCCCATGCGACGGTAATGTTTTTATCACGACAGGCAGCTACTAACTCCTCATGCAGTAATTTGCCGCTATGGGAGATATGGGAGACCACAATCTGGCTAGCGGGATGCAGACACGCCATCGAAGCCAGTTTCTGCTGGGCGGCAAACACCGTCTCCAGACTCATATGGTTATCGCTGCGGGCGTTGCCGTTAAATCCGTAAGTACATTCCAGTACCACCAGATCCAGCCGCTTGCCCTGCAACCACTGCCAGGTAAGCTCCGGGAACCAGCCGGAGTCATGACCATAGAAAATTGTTTTCCCTTCCTTTTCAATAACGTATACATAGCAGAGTTCCCAACTGGCGTGGTTAGCCAGCAGCGGCGTTATCCGATAGCCATGGCTCTCGACGGTAACGAAAGGCACCAGGCAGTGAAAAGCAAAACGTTCTTTGCTGTAACCCGGTAGCACGGCGGCGCAGCCGTTGATAGCCCGATCGTTGCCAAAGATCTCCAGTGGATGGTCGATATTAAATCCATAGCCCTCCATCCGACTGAACAACTCGCCAACGTTAAAATGATCCGGATGGGTATGGGTAAACAGCAGATCGGTCAAGCCGGTAGCGTCCAGCCCATCACGCAGCAATTGCTGGCTAAACTCCGGAGCCACATCAATCAGCAAGACGTCATCAACGATCGCGGAAGAGTGAGTACGTAGATCTTTGCCTTTCAGGCTGCGGGCCTGTTGGCAATGCTCACAACGACAAAACGGATTAGGGATACCTTCAGAGGCAGCGGATCCCAGAAAGTGTATCTTCATTTTAAATCCTTTTTATTCAATGAATTATTCATTTCGTCCCTGACTACTCTGCTAAAACGCAACACTGCAAAGCGGTATTGGAACGTGTCAATAATAATGACAAGGTTAAAAATCAGACAACAAGGAAAGCGTTAATTGGTGATCCACTTCATAAAACTTAATTTTAATTGCTATTTTTCAAAAACATAAATAAAACTCCATATAAAAAAACACCGCAAAGAGATTATCCTTAACAGCCAGAAAACTTAATTAAAAGTATATTAAACAACCATTACATAATGGAACGATCCAATAACTAACCCTCCTGAAAAATCAGCATAGCGATACAGCTATCCCGGTGTTAGCATAAAAAAATGTGGGGCGGCGTGATGATAAAAATGGCAACTATCAAGGATATAGCAAAGCTTGCAGGGGTTTCACACGGCACGGTTTCTAACGTTCTGAACGGACGCGGCAACGTCAGTGTGGAAAAAATTGAAGCGGTCAAACATGCCGCCCGGCAGATGGGATATCAGATCAATGCGCAGGCGCAATCGTTACGCGCCAGCAAAAATAGCGGTATCGCGCTGATCCTGCCCGATATCAATTCGGAGCAGTATTACCAGCTCTATCGCGGGCTTCAGCAGTCATTACGTCCATCCCCGGCTGAAAATCTGGATCTCTATATAACGAACGATCATCCCACTGTCGAAGTGGAGATCCTGCGCACGCTGGCGGCCAAATCCTATCAAAGCGTGGTCACCGTCTCCTGCCTTGACGACTGTGAACGTTATTACCAGACACTGCGCATACCTGCGGGGAATATTCTGTTTGTTTACCGCCATCCAGAGCGTGCGCAGGCCACATTCAGCCTCGATTTTATGCAGGCGGCCCAGGAACTGGCGACCGGGATTGCCCGCGACCAGCCAAAGCAGGTTGGCATCCTTTGCGAACCGCTCAGCCACAGCCACAGTCGGATTTTTGTCGAAAACTTTACGAGCGCGCTGGCGAAGCTCAGTCCATCAAGCCAGGTGACGACCATCGCCGCACCGTCCAGCGAATGCCACACCGCGGCTTTTGCCTTTTTTGCAGCCCAGACGCCGCAGGTTCTGGTGGCGCAAGACAGCGAAAAATGCCGTTCTCTGACCCGAGCAGCCTGGCTGGGCAGCACCAGCCCCTGTCCGACAGTCTGGTATCTGAGCGATGACGAACCGGCGATTGTCGCCGGACAACATAGCTATCAGATGGACTATGCCCGCTTAGGTCTGGAAATCGCCCGCTATCTCAAAGCCCCCTCTCCCGACGCGGGTGAAAGGCTGATCGGCAACCGCGGATTCGCGCTTAACAGGCTGGCTGAACCCGGCGCCAAGGCGGCAGGTGATACGCTGAATATGTTAATTCTGCCGAGCCCGACGACGGATGCGCTAAAAAAACTGCTGCCCCATTTTTATCGTCAGACTGGTATCAAGGTTAACCTCGCTATTTACCCCTATGATGAGGTCTTTGAGATCCTCTCCAGCCTGCATCTGCACCCCTATTACGATCTGCTGCGCATCGATATGGCCTGCTTCCCGTGGTTTGCCGAAAAAGCGCTGATCCCCCTGGCAGAGATAGACCCACAGTTACCTCCATTACTGGAAAACTTCCCGTCTGAGATTCATCATCACTTCAGCCTGCTTGGCGATAAATCCTGGGCATTGCCCTTTGATGCCAGTACACAGCTTTTGTTCTACCGTCGCGATCTGTTTGAAGATCCCACCACCAGGCGCATGTTTTATGAGCAAACCGGCAAGGAGCTGAACATACCGCGTAGTTTTGCCGAGTTTGACGCCATTACCGCATTTTTTACCGCGATACATCAGTCAGGTAATCCACGTCGTCCGATGGGATCATCGACCACGCTGGGCAGCTCGGGGCTGATTGCCAGTGAATATTTGCTGCGTTACTACGCGCTGGGTGGGCGACTAATCCATAAAAATAAGCCGGTTCAACTGGAGCCTGAACGCGCTATCGCCGCCCTGATGGAATACCTGCAACAGCTGACCATCACCACGAATCTGAACAGCGAATGGTGGAATGCCTCGGTGGATCAGTTTGAGCAGGGGCAACTGGCGATGCTGATCGTGTATATGAATATGTTCAATGATGTTGCCCACAACCCGCTATCGCCAGTTATAGGCTATGCCCCGGTGCCAGGGAACATTCCGCAAATTGGCGGTGGCTCCTTAGGTATGTCGCGCTTTAGCGAGAAGAAAACGCAGGTTGCGCAATTTTTCCACTGGCTCTATTCAACGGAAATCACCGAACAGCTGGTGCTGCTCGGCGGCAACAGCGCCCATCGCAGCATCTGCCAGAATCAGCGCATTATGCATCTGTATCCGTGGCTGAATATTTTGCGGGATAATCCTGGCAGCGGCATCCGCGAATCCCGTGGCCCTCAGGGACAATTATTCAATCTTCGTCATGCGGAGATAATCATCGGCCAGGGGGTGACAAACGTGGTTAACCGGATGATGACGCCTGAACAGGCGATCGCTTACATCAATCAACGCCTGCTCAGCGAAACGCAGAACTGAGGCGTAAAAAAGCCGGGTGGCGATGGCGACCCGGCTTTTCAGGCAAATGGATAAACTACTTACGACGCCAGGTGGTGCCCTGCGCGCCGTCTTCCAGCACAATGCCCATCTCGTTAAGACGATCGCGCGCTGCATCTGCCGCCGCCCAGTCTTTCGCTTTACGCGCATCCAGACGCTGTTGGATCAGGGCTTCAATTTCCGCCACCTCGCCATCATCCGCCTGCGCGCCGCTTTGCAGGAACAGATCCGGCTCCTGCTCCAGCAGGCCAAGCACGCCGGAGAGTTTACGCAGATGAGAGGCCATCGCGTTCGCCGCCTGCGCATCTTCCGTTTTCAGGCGGTTCACTTCACGCGCCATATCAAACAGCACCGAGTAGGCTTCCGGGGTGTTGAAATCATCGTCCATCGCTTCGATGAAACGCGCTTCAAAAGCCTCGCCGCCTGCGGCAGCCACTGAGCTGTCGGTTCCGCGCAGTGCGGTGTACAGACGCTCCAGCGCGCTGCGCGCCTGCTTAAGGTTCTCTTCGCTGTAGTTCAACTGACTGCGGTAGTGACCGGACATCAGGAAGTAGCGGATCGTCTCGGCATCGTAATACTTGAGCACATCGCGCACGGTGAAGAAGTTGCCCAGCGATTTAGACATTTTCTCACGATCGATCATCACCATCCCGGAGTGCATCCAGTAGTTGACGTACTCGCCGTCGTGCGCGCAGGTGGACTGGGCGATTTCGTTTTCATGGTGCGGGAACATCAGATCCGAGCCGCCGCCGTGAATATCGAAATGGTTGCCAAGCTGTTTGCAGTTCATCGCTGAACACTCAATGTGCCAGCCAGGGCGGCCTTCGCCCCACGGTGACGGCCAGCTAGGCTCACCGGCTTTGGACATCTTCCACAGCACAAAGTCCATCGGGTTACGTTTTACATCAACCACATCAACGCGCGCACCGGCCTGTAGCTGATCCAGATCCTGGCGTGACAGCTGGCCGTAGTTCGGATCCGTCGGCACGGAGAACATCACATCGCCGTTATCGGCAACATAAGCGTGGCCACGGGCGATCAGCTGCTCAGTGATTTCAATGATTTCGTGAATATGGTGGGTCGCGCGCGGTTCCAGATCCGGGCGCAGAATATTCAACGCATCAAAATCGTTGTGCATCTCGGCGATCATCCTGTCCACCAGGGCGACAAAGTTTTCGCCGTTCTCATTGGCACGTTTAATGATTTTGTCGTCGATATCGGTAATATTACGCACGTACTTCAGCTTGTAGCCAATAAAACGCAGGTAACGTGCGACCACATCAAAAGCAACGAAAGTACGGCCATGGCCGATATGACAGAGATCGTAAACCGTAATACCACACACGTACATGCCGACTTCCCCGGCATGGATAGGTTTGAATTCCTCTTTCTGGCGCGTCAGTGTATTAAAGATTTTTAACATCGAAGATTCCATATGGGCGTGTGTGGAACGGAAAAACGCATATATTACCCGTAATTCACTCCCGAAGCAGCACCGATTGCAAGGTGATCCAACCAGCCGGTTATGCTATAACAAGCGACTATCTCTGACCCATAATCGGGTTCGCGCACCACACTATCAGAACAGGATGCAAAAATGGTTACTTTCCACACTAATCACGGCGATATCGTAATCAAAACTTTTGATGACAAAGCGCCTGAAACAGTTAAAAACTTCCTGGACTATTGCAGTGAAGGCTTTTACAACAACACCATTTTCCACCGTGTTATCAATGGTTTTATGATCCAGGGCGGCGGCTTTGAGCCGGGCATGAATCAGAAAGAGACCAAGGACACCATTAAAAACGAAGCCAACAACGGTCTGAAAAACACCCGTGGTACGCTGGCGATGGCCCGTACTCAGGCGCCACACTCCGCAACTGCGCAGTTCTTCATCAACGTGGCAGACAACGACTTCCTTAACTTCTCCGGCGAAAGCATGCAGGGTTGGGGCTACTGCGTATTTGCAGAAGTGGTTGAAGGTATGGACGTGGTAGACAAAATCAAAGCGGTGGCAACTGGCCGCAGCGGCATGCATCAGGACGTGCCGAAAGAAGACGTTGTGATTGAAAGCGTGACCGTTAGCGAGTAATTCGTGGCGACACTCTTTATTGCAGACCTTCATCTGCAAACAGAAGAACCGGCGATCACCGCCGGTTTTCTGCATTTTTTGCACGGCGTCGCCCGTAAGGCGGATGCGCTCTACATTCTGGGCGATCTGTTTGAAGCCTGGATTGGCGACGACGACCCGACGCCGCTGCACCGTGAGATTGCCAGTGCCATTAAAGCCCTGGTGGAGAGCGGCGTCCCCTGCTACTTCATCCACGGCAACCGTGATTTCCTGCTTGGCAAACGCTTTGCCCGTGAAAGCGGCATGCAGTTATTGCCGGAAGAGAAAGTGCTCGAACTCTATGGCCGCAGAGTGCTGATCATGCACGGCGACACCTTATGCACTGACGATGCCGGCTATCTGGCGTTTCGCGCCAAAGTGCACAAACCCTGGCTGCAGAAGCTGTTCCTTGCCCTGCCGCTGTTTATTCGCCAGCGTATTGCCGTGAAAATGCGCGCAGGCAGCAAAGCCGCCAACAGCCATAAATCGCTGACCATTATGGATGTGAACCCGGATGCGGTGGTGAACGTGATGGAAAAACACCAGGTACAGTGTCTGATCCACGGTCATACCCACCGCCCCGACGTTCACGAACTGAGCATAAACCAGACGCCTGCTATTCGCGTGGTGCTCGGCGCCTGGCATACCCAGGGCTCAATGGTGAAGGTCACTGCTGATGACATCGAACTCAGCCATTTTCCCTTCTGAAAACAGGCGGTCCTGTTCCTGGACCTGCCATAACCGATGGTAAAGCCCTTCTTTTTCCAGCAGTTGCTGGTGTGTGCCCCGCTCAACAATCCGCCCGCCGTCCAGCACCAGTATCTGTGACGCATACTCGACGGTACGTAGCCGGTGGGCAATCATCAGCACGGTTTTGTCCCGCGCCAGCCGGGTTAGCGCCTGTTGCACCTGCGCCTGTGAAAGCGGGTCGAGCAGCGCGGTGGCTTCATCCAGCAGAATAACTGACGACGCCTTGAGCATCATCCGCGCAATAGAGAGACGCTGGCGCTCACCGCCAGAAAGCCGCTGCCCACCCTCACCCAGCCGGGTGTGGTAGCCCTCAGGCAACAGATGCACAAACTCGTCGCAACAGGCCTCCCGGCAGGCGGCCATCACCTGCTCATCGCTGGCCTGCGGATTGCCGATGCGCACATTGTCGAGCACCGAGCCATCAAACAGCTGCACCTCCTGCATCACATAGCCAAGACGCTGGTACAGCGCCCGGGCGCCGAGCTTCTCCAGCGGCACGCCGCCAAGGGAAATCGTGCCGCTATCCGGAGACCAGAAGCCCCCCAACAGGTTCAGCAAGGTGCTCTTTCCGCTGCCCGAAGTCCCTACCAGCGCAGTCACGCTGCCCTGCGGCACACGAAAGCTGATATCTTCCACCACCCGACGCTGATCGTAGCCGAAGCTGACATGGTCGAAACGGATCTCATCATCCACCGGCTGCGAACCGTCGCCCTCTTCTGCCTGAGTGGGTTCACCCAGTAATGCTTCCAGTCGGGCGGCTGACTGACTCATGACCCGCAGCAGAGTAAACCAGGCGGCAGCGTCAAGAAGGGGGTTGATAACCTTATAGCCCACCAGCACAAACAGCAGCCAGGTTGCCGGGTCAAGCTGCCCGTCGCGCCATAGCAGCCCGGCGGTGATAAACATCACCACTAATCCCCCTTCGGCCAGCAGGCGAAACAGCAGCACACCGCCGCCGCCCCAGCCTTCGATTCCCATACTGGCCCGGCGGATTTCGCCAAACGTCTCATCCAGCCGCTTTAACATCACCTCCTGGCGGTTAAACAGGCGCAGGGTTCTGATGCCACTGACAAACTCCACCAGCAAACCTGAAGCCAGGGCAAAACGTTGCCCCTGCTCACGCACACCGCGCAGCAGGAAATGGATAGTGACCCACAGCAGCAGCAAACCAGGCAGCAGAGTGGCAAACAGCGCCAGCGTCAACAGCGGATCAACAAAGAGAAGCAGCAACGCAAACAGCAGCGGTGTTGCCAGCCCGAGCACCACTTCCGGCAGCATATGGGAGAAAATATCTTCCACCCGCCGCACCTGGTCGGTCATCAGTGCCGAGGTGCTGCCAATGCGATGCCGGGCAAACCAGCCGAGCGGCAGACGACGCAGGTGCTCTGCCAGCGCCTGGCGGTATTTACCCATCAGCGCATAGCTGCCGAGGAAGCAATCCAGTTGTCCAAAGTGAGAAAAGACCAGTTGCGCCAGCAGGCAGATGCCAAGGGCAGCCCATAGCGCGCCCCAGTGCTGCCATGCGCCGCTTGCCCACTGCACGTCGCTGAGCGCCAGCCAGGCAATAAAGAAAGGCACCACCGCGAACAACTGCGCCAGAGTGCGCAGCACGATGCCCCGCAAAAACTGACGACGCCCGGCAGCGCTGTAGCGCAACAACCCATTAAGCCCCGACATCTGCAGCCTCCATCTTCTCATCCCGAATATGCCAGTATTGTAAGCGGAACTGGCTATGCCAGAGCTCCCGGTACAGCGAGCTGTATTGCAAAAGCTGGGCATGGCCGCCGTCGGCCACCAGCATTCCCTTTTCCATCACCAGGATGCGATCCGCATGCTGCACGGCAAACAAGCGGTGAGCGATACTGATGACCGTCATCTGCGGGCGCGCTGCACGCAATGCCTGATAAAACGCCGCTTCGGTCAGGGCGTCGGCAAAAGCCGTGGCTTCATCGAGGATCAAAATCGGTGTGTCGGCAAGCAGCGCACGGGCAATGGCAATCCGCTGGCGTTCGCCGCCGGAAAGGCTCACACCCCGCTCGCCAACGACAGTCCCCAACCCCTGGGGAAGCGCGGCCACAAACGGACCGGCCTGGGCAATCTCCAGCGCCTGCCATAACTGCTCGTCACTGGCGTTTGGAGCGACCAGCCGCAGGTTTTCCGCCAGCGTCCCGCGAAAGATAAAGACATCCTGGCTGACCATCCCCAGAAGCCTTGCCCTGCGGGCATCCGAGAGATGACTCACCGCCGTGTCGCCCAGCAGGATCTCCCCGCCTGACGGCGGTAACAGCCCGGCAAGCAGCCAGGCAAGGGTTGACTTTCCGGCACCGGATGGCCCCACCAGCGCATAAAAACCCCCGGCCTGAAACGCTACTGACACCCCGCGCAGCACCGGTGCGCCATCGTAAGCAAAATGAAGATTATGGGTAGTGAGTGACAGGCTGGCGGGAACCGGATCGGCGTTGATCGGCGCAGGTACCTGCAATGCGGCGATACGCGCCACGCCTGCCAGCATCTCACGCACCAGAGAGCCCATAAAGGTCACCCGTAGCAATGGCTGGATCAGGCCGCTGCCAAGCAGCAGAACAAGGATCAGCTGGGGAACACTGAGCGTCCCCTGGCTGACACGCCAGATCCCAAGCGGCAGGAGCACAAAAATAGTGGCATTCAGCAGCACCATAAAAATGGACCAGCCCGGCACCGCCTGGCGGGTAAAACGCACCACCAGCGCGCGATACTGCTCCAGGCTGTCATCCAGCAGGCGAAAGGTGCGACTGCTCTGGCAAAAGGCCTTCATCACCGGAATGCCGCGCACATACTCGACAATAGCCGCATTGAGTCGGGCGCTGGCGGCGTTCATCTCCACCACCCGCTCGCCCATCCCACGCATCGCTACCTTCTGGGCGATAATCGCCAGCGGCACCGTCACCAGCGAGGCCAGCGCCATCTGCCAGTCGACCCACAGCAGAAAGCCAGCGGCAACCAGCGGGCTGACCAGCGCGGCAGTAAAGTCCACGCTGTGGTGGGCAATAAAGCCTTCCATACGCTCAACATCGTTAATCACGATATTACGCAGACTGCCGGAGGAGTATGCCGACAGGCGGCTAAGGGGTAGCCGGGTCAGCCCGCGGGCCACCGACATACGCACGTCATATAACACACGAAAGGCCGCCCGGTGGCTGAACCAGCCTGCGGTCGCCAGCAGCAGATATTTGATGAGCAATGCCACCGCCAGCCAGCCGGCAAGTTGCAGCAGATTGTCCGGGTACCGGGCCGCCTGCCAGAGCAGATACCAGGGGATCAGTTCGCTAATGACCGACAGCGCGGCCAGCGCCATCGCACAGGCGACCAGCCCGCGCTGCCCGGCAATCATCGCCAGCAGGCAGCGAAACGGCGTAGAGGGATTCATTGACCATCGCCTCCCGCAAGCAAGGCTTGCGCCACCTGCCCGGCTTCTTCATTGCTGGCGACCACTTTATAAGGATAGGGCGCCGCCCGCGACTGCACATAGCGCAGGGCTTTGCGCCATAAAGAGCGACGTTTGGCTTCATCCGGCTCAACACGCACTGCGCCTTTACACCAGCGCTGCTGCTGCGCGCGGGTGTCAACCGACCATGCCCGCATCAAACGCATAAACTCTTTGGAGTCTTTTGGTTGCTCCACGCCGCAAAAGATCAGCACGAAGGGTTGCTGGCGCGTAAGGATCTCATTAAGCGCGGCGATGTGCTCCCCGGCCACGTCATCCTCCACCCGCTCGGGTATCACGTAGTAGACCAGGGGCCAGTGTGACGAATCAATAACGTTTAGCATCTGCGGTTCCTGTAACTGACTGAAAGAAAGCGCGATGCAGTGACGCTTATTCCGGCGGTCGGCTTTGGGTTTTGCGGTAACTGCCCGGCGTCACCCCAAAGTGCTGGCGAAAGAAACGGCTCAGGTGGCTGGCGTGGCTAAAACCGCTCTGGCTGGCAATGTCCTGTAACGACAGCCCGTCCCCCAGCAACGCTTTGGCATGTTCAAGCCGACGCTGGATGACATAGTTCCAGAGCGTTACGCCGAACATGGCCGGAAATCCGCGTTTCAGCGCCACCAGGCTCAGGCCGCACATCTGGGCAACTTCGCTCATCGAGCGTACATGGGTCGCCTGCTCCCGCACATAATCCCGGGCGTCAATCAGCCGCTTACGGTCCCGACTTTGCAACTCCCGCCCCGACTGGCCTGCGCTGTCTGCAGCCACTTCAAGACCTCGCAACGCCTGCCATAATGCCCCCAACGCCAGGCTTTCAAGACGCAATGTGCCAAGGGCGCTGCTGTCCTGCCAGGCTTCAAGCATCAGGCGCATCTGTTCCTGCAACGGCTCGCTGAGCGCGGCATGAAACACCCGCCCGCCGTCCTCCGGTAAGGGCAGCGCCACTTCATAAAGCGTGGCAATCAGCGCAGGCTCGAAGTCTACAATCAGCAGATCGTAGAAGTGGTTACGCGGAAAAATATCGAACCCATGGCACGACTCAGCGGAACAGGAAATCAGCAACGTATTTTGGCCATAGTGCTGGATTTTCTGCTGGTTAAGCTGGAAGGTTCCTGCACCTTCGCGCATTAACACCAGCGAAAAATGCGCCGGAAACTGGCCACGCACGATTTTGTCATCGCTCAGCGTGCCGCAGATGGAAGTCAGTCGGATCCGCGGCGTCAGCGTTCTGCATCGCATGCCGGGCATTGTACGTTGATTCATCAGCAATCCTTTCGCCACAAAAGTGATAATGATTATTATTCAAACAAATCATGCAATAGCAATCCTTATCGTGCAACTCATTAGCGAAACGGCAAAGATAGACTCCCCCTCAGGTCTAATAAGAGGGAAATAATGATGAAAGCCGGAGTGATTAACCCACTGGTTATCGCCACATTGCTGCTTAATGGCAGTGCGTTCGCCGACGAAAACAGCAAAACCGATGAAGACACGGTCTTCGTTTCAGCCAAGCAGTCGCCAAATTCCGCCTCGGCGCAAAACGTCTCATCCACCCGGGTGAGCGGTAGTGAACTGACCGACGCGCACGTCAGCCGTACCGATCAACTGGGCGATGTCTTACCGGGCCTGAATATTACCCACAGCGGCAGCCTGTTGTTTCCCTCTATTTCGCTACGCGGTATTTCGTCAGCGCAGGATTTCTTCAACCCGGCCGTCAGTATTTACGTTGACGGCGTGCCCCAGCTTTCTACCTTCTCTTCGCAGCTGTTAAGCGGCGATATTGAGAGCGTGGAGATGCTGCGCGGCCCGCAGGGAACCCTGTATGGTAAAAGCGCTCAGGGCGGGGTGATTAACATTGTGACCCGCAAACCGGATGGCGAAACCCGCGCCTCCATTGAGGGCGGTTACGCGACCCGCAACGGCTATCACGGCAGGCTCAATGCCTCCGGCACCCTGGTGGAAGATATGCTCTACGCCAGCGCCTCCGTACAGCGCCAGGTTGAGAATGGCCCCTTCACCAACCCGGCAACGGGCAGCGATGATTTAGGCGGCACCAAAGCCAATAATGGCAACCTCAACCTGCGCTTTGCCCCGTCGGCAAGCCCGTGGGAGGCAAGCGTAATGCTGAATTCAGAGTGCACCCGCGCAAGCCAGGATACTTACCTTGATGGCAACGATCTGCACAATCGTGAGCTGCTGGTCTCAGCGGGGGGTAAAGATCCGAAAATCAACCGTTGCACCCGTAGCCAGACCCTGGCATCGCAATACACCACCGATGCGTGGCTGGTCAGCCTGACCGCAGGGTGGCAACAGCAGCATTATGAGCGCGATTTCCCCTACAGCGCCTACGCGGTACATATGCCGCAGGACTGGAATATGAACGTCCAGGAGCTGCGGGCGGCAACCCGTGGTGATGATAATCCACTGGACGCCGTCTTCGGGTTGTACCGCCAGGATACCCGTGGCACTTACAATCAGCGGATGCAGTACGCCGGTATGACGGTTTCCGATACCCAGGCCTGGAATGATGCCGAAACGCTGGCAGCCTACAGCGATCTGACCTGGCATCTGACGGATAAGCTGGATCTTGGCGGCGGCGTGCGTTTCTCTCATGACAAAGCGAAAACCCGCTACCAGTTCAGCTCGCTGCCGCAAACCTATACCGGCAGCACCAGTGATAGCCAGTGGCTGGGCCAGCTCTCCGCCGGGTATCAGTTCACGCCTGAATTCCGCGTCTGGACCCGCGCAGCGCAGGGCTACAAACCGGCTGGCTACAGCATCGCCCCTTCTGCGGGTACGGCTGAATCTTATGACGCCGAGAAATCAATTAACTACGAGCTCGGCGCGCGCTATGACAATGGCGAAGTGGCGTTGCAGAGTACGCTTTTCCACACCCGCACCAAAGATGTTCAGCTCTACAGCGGCCCTACCGGCATGCAATCGCTGAACAATGCCGGTAAAGCCCGGGCAACCGGCGTTGAACTTGATGCAAGCTGGGCCTTTACGCCTGGCTGGCGTGCGCAGATCAACGGCGGCTACGTGAACTCGACCTTTGACGGAGAAGACAGTCCGTACCCGGATAAACGTCTGCCGTTTGTGCCGCTGTACAACGCAGGTGCCAGCATTAACGGCATCATTGATACCCCAATCGGCGACCTGATGCCGCGCGTGGCCATTAATGTGGTCGGCAAGCACTACTTCGATGGGGATAATGCGGTTGAGCAGGGCACCTATGCCACCACCAATCTGCGTCTTGGCTGGCAGGCAACCCGCAACGTTCAGCTGGCGACCTGGGTGGATAACCTCTTTGATAAACGCTACAGCACCTACGGCATGGTTGGCGCGCCGGGCCAGAACTGGGTACAGATTAACCAGGGACTGACCGCCGGTATTGACGTTAAAATCGATCTCTTCTGACAGGCCAGACCCACAACAGGCGCGGCGCTATATGCCGCGCCCTTCTCCTCTTTTTCGTTGCGGAGGATTGCAGCATTCATCACCACGCAACCGTTTTCCTCGCCGATTTTCCGTGCTATTCTTTGTGCCCTCAAAGCTGTTCGTAGTCACCCTCCACAGGAGTTTTCTTAACGCATGTCTTCCGCTAACCAACCGGCGCGTATCGCCATTGTCATGGGTTCGAAAAGCGATTGGGCGACCATGCAGTTCGCCACCGAAATCCTCGATATCCTGAATGTCCCGCACCATGTTGAAGTCGTCTCCGCACACCGCACTCCCGATAAACTGTTCAGCTTTGCCGAAAGCGCTGAAGAAAACGGTTTTCAGGTGATTATCGCCGGGGCCGGTGGCGCAGCGCATCTGCCGGGCATGATTGCCGCGAAAACTCTGGTGCCGGTGTTGGGTGTGCCAGTACAAAGCGCCGCCTTAAGCGGTGTGGACAGCCTCTACTCTATTGTTCAGATGCCGCGTGGCATTCCGGTGGGCACCCTGGCCATTGGTAAAGCCGGTGCCGCTAATGCGGCCCTGCTGGCAGCGCAAATTCTCGCCCAGCATGACACCGCCCTGCATCAACGGCTGGCGGAGTTCCGCCGCGCCCAGACCGATGAAGTGCTGGAAAACCCGGACCCACGGGGTGGCGCATGAAACAGGTTTGCATCTTAGGTAACGGTCAGTTAGGCCGCATGTTGCGTCAGGCTGGCGAGCCGCTAAGCATCGCTGTCTGGCCGGTCGGTCTGGACGCCGATCCGCAGGCCGTACCTTTTGCCCAGAGTGTTATCACCGCCGAAATCGAACGCTGGCCGGAGACTGCGCTGACCCGTGAGCTGGCGCGCCACCCGGCCTTTGTTAACCGCGATGTGTTTCCGATCATTGCCGATCGCCTGACCCAAAAACAGCTGTTCGACAAACTCAGTCTTGCCACCGCCCCCTGGCAGCTGCTGGCCTCCAAAAGCGAATGGCCGGCGGTATTCAACACGCTCGGCGAACTGGCGATTGTGAAGCGCCGCGTCGGCGGCTACGACGGTCGCGGGCAGTGGCGTTTGCGCGCTGACGAAACCGGGCAGTTACCGGATGACTGCTACGGCGAGTGCATTGTCGAGCAGGGGATTAACTTCTCCGGTGAAGTCTCGCTGGTCGGCGCACGCGCCCATGATGGCAGCACCGTGTTTTATCCGCTGACCCATAACCTGCATCAGGACGGTATTCTGCGCACCAGCGTGGCCTTCCCGAAACCGGACACTGAGCAACAAAAGCAGGCAGAAAGTATGCTGACTGCCATCATGAACGAGCTGAATTATGTCGGCGTGATGGCGATGGAGTGTTTCATCACCCCGGCGGGCCTGCTGATCAACGAACTGGCGCCAAGGGTGCATAACAGCGGTCACTGGACGCAAAACGGCGCCTCCATCAGTCAGTTTGAGCTGCACCTGCGCGCCGTGGTGGATTTGCCGCTACCGCAGCCGGTGGTCAACAGCCCTTCAGTGATGATCAACCTGATTGGCAGTGATTTAAACTACGACTGGCTGAAGCTGCCGCTGGTCAATCTGCACTGGTACGACAAAGAGGTGCGTCCGGGTCGCAAGGTGGGTCACCTGAACCTGAACGATGACGACACCGGTCGTCTGAGCGCCACGCTGGAAGCACTGGTGCCGCTGCTGCCGCCGGAATATGCGAGCGGTATTGTCTGGGCACAGGCAAAGCTGAACTAACAGAACGCCGGGCTAAGCCCGGCGTTTTTATCTCAATGCCTGTCGCGTTTATCGGCGCGCTGCGCCAGCCAGTCACCGAGCATCTGCACCACCTGAACCAGCACAATCAGCGCCACCACGGTGACAACCATCACCTGGGTTTCGTAACGGTAGTAGCCATAGCGGATCGCCAGATCGCCAACACCGCCGCCGCCGACAATCCCGGCCATCGCCGAGTAGCCGATCAGGCTCACCAGCGTAATGGTCAACCCGCGCAGAAGCCCCGCGCTGGCTTCCGGTAACAGTACCGTGCAGATAATACGCATCGGGCTGGCGCCAAAAGCCTCTGCCGCTTCAATAATGCCTTTATCCACTTCACGCAGTGCGCCATCGACCAGACGGGCGTAAAAAGCAATCGCCGCCACGGATAATGGAACCGAGGCCGCAATCGGGCCAATGGTGTTCCCCAGCAAGAACTGGGTTAACGGCAGCAGCAGCACCAGCAGGATCACAAAAGGCACTGAGCGAATAATGTTGACCAGCACCGAGCTGAACAGATAAACCGCGCGGTTTTGCCAGAACAGATGCCTGTCAGTGACGAAGATTAAAAAGCCCAGCGGCAGGCCGCCGAGAATTGCCAGTACCGTTGAAATACTCAGCATCTGGAAGGTTTCGCCAAAGGCGAGGCTGAGATCAGCCACTAAATCATCCACGAATCACCTCCACCTGGGCGGTACGATTACGAATATAGTCCACCGCCTGTGTCACCACCGCCGGATCCTCAGCGGTTAGCTGCACGACCAGAATGCCCAGCGCCCGCTCACCGAGATACTCGATTTTGCCGTGCAGAATATTGACCGCGACGCCAAAGTTAATCGCGGCATCGGAGAGCACGGGTTGCTCAGCAGAATCGCCAATAAACAGGATTTTCAGCAACTGACCAGGCAGGTGTTCACGCAGTCTGTCCGGCAGAGTCAGGTTGAGGGTGCGGGAGACCAGTTGTTGGGTAAACGCATGCTGCGGATGAGCAAAAATATCAAACACCTCGCCACTCTCCACCACTTTCCCCCCGGACATCACGGCCACACGATCGCAGATCGACTTGATCACGTTCATCTCGTGGGTGATCAGCACAATGGTTATCCCCAGTTGGGCATTGATCTGTTTGAGCAATTCCAGAATGGTGGCTGAGGTTTCCAGATCCAGCGCCGACGTGGGTTCATCACACAGCAACACGTCCGGATGATTGGCAATCGCACGGGCGATACCTACGCGCTGTTTCTGCCCGCCGCTCAGCTGCACCGGATAGCGGTTAGCTTTATCAGCCAGCCCCACCAGCTCAAGAATTTCTGCTACCCGGGGAGCTATTTTCTCGCGTTCCCAGCCAGCGGCTTTCAGGCTAAAGGCGACGTTTTGCGCCACCGTACGGGTATGCATCAGGTTGAAGTGCTGAAAAATCATCCCGATACGCTGGCGGGCTTTGCGCAGGGTCGGGCCTTCCATTTGTGAAATGGCCACACCGTTTATTTTCACCACGCCCTCACTCGGACGTTGTAGCGCATTCAATGTCCGCAGCAGGGTGCTTTTTCCGGCGCCGCTGGTGCCGACAATGCCAAAAATCTCTCCCGGCGCAATACGCAGACTGACGTTATCCACCGCTCGCGTGGGCGTTGCCCCACGTACAGCGGGAAAGTCCACGCAGACCTTGTCTATCTCAATCATGTTTTCCTCAAACGGCAAAAGGCAGGCCGCAGCCTGCCCGTTAACTCAGTCCAGACGCTTACTTTTTGTCAGCGCTGGTCATCCACTCCGGCTTCTGGAAAGCGGTGTAGACATAGCTGGGATTGTCGATCGCAGCACGGTAGGCCGGAGATTTCACCACTTCAACAATATCTTTGGCGAAAGGTTTGTCCGCATCTTCGCTGCGTACTGCAATGATGTTTTTGAGATTCTCGGCCAGATGCTCTTGTTTAATCGCCGAGTTCAGATCCAGACCTGCGGCAATGGCAAAGTTACCATTGACCAGGGCGGCGGTAGCACTGTCGAGAGTGCGCGGCAGCTGTGCAGCTTCCAGCGGTTTGAAGACCAGCCCTTTCGGGTTGCTGGCAATGTCACGCTCAGAGGCTTTCGTCGGATCGATATTGTCTTTAATGGTAATCAGATCCAAAGACGCCAGGAAGCGCAGACCGCGCGCCAGGTTCGTCGGGTCGTTAGACAGGGTCACGATATCGCCTTTTTTCAGCTCATCGAGACTTTTAATTTTGTGGGAATAGAAGCCCATACCGGCGGTCGGAACGGTGATCAGGTTGGTCAGTTTCAGCCCTTTATCCGCGGTGAATTTATCAAAATAGAGCGAGTGCTGGAAAAGGTTAGCATCGATGCTGCCGTTCGACAGCGCCATGTTCGGCTGGACGTAGTCGCTGAATTCACGCACCACCACCTTGTAGCCCTTCTCTTTTAACGAAGGTTCGATGGCCTGTTTCACCATATCACCGTATGGCCCAGGAGCTACGCCAAAAACAATGGTGTGCGGATCGCTGTTTGCCAGCGCGGCGTTCAGGCCGCAGACCAGAAGCAGTGCGCCAAAAGTAGCGCTTAAACCGAGACGACGTCCCATAAATTCTCCCTTGAAGTGTGTCTGCTGTGTGGCGCGCCGTACCACGCGGCACGCTCCATATTCATTCAATGGATAAGATGGCATAAACGAGGCCCAGCGGTAATTGAAAAAAATTCATGTTCGTGTGAAGTATGTCACTGAATGCTGGGAAATTTTAAGAATGTAAGGCGATGAAGCATAAAGAAAAGCGAAAGTATCTCGCCTCTCTTTATGCTTTTTTTAGCTAAGCAAAGTCAGATATTTGCTAAGGGCGGTGTAGTCCCAGGGCAGAACGCCACCGGGACAAACGGGCAAGTTAGATAGCCAAATGCCCGGAATTTTAGAAGTCGTAGCGCAGACGCACCAGGTTCATATCGCCCAGGTCGTCGGTGCTGGAGGTAAACACGTGCTCGTAATCCACGCGGAAACCGTAGTCCAGTTGGAAGCTGATACCAACACCGTTGTCGATACGCTGGTAGTTACGGCCATTCATGGTCTCAATACGGTCACCCATGAAATACGGCTGGACGGATTTCAACGCATATTGTCCAACCGGGATTTTATAGCCCGCGAAATACTCAATACCCCAGGCATCACCGGCAAAGTAGTTGTTAACAGAAACTTTTTTGCTGGTCATAAAGTTCTGGTACCAGCCGCCGCCTGCGGAGAAGGTCCAGTTATCCGGCGTCCAGCTCAACGCAGTACCCAGAATGTTCTGGTCGTAAGTTTTGCTGTCGCTGTTGCCCGGGTTACGCATTTCGGCGCGGGTATAGTTCCATGCCGCCCCCAGGCTCAGGTCGGTGGTCAGATGGTAATCCAGACCCAGTGAACCGCCGCCTTTACGTTTATAACGCAGGCCGTTGCCCGGCAGGTATTCACCGTCTTCGAACAGGTAAGAGGCATACACATCGGCATCGCCGAAGCTGTTCTTATATTTCAGCATATTGCGGGAACGATAAGAGCCATCATAGTCGCCGTTAATCCCGTTACCCGATGCCTGGCCGACCATATCGTAGTCCCAGATATCGGTTTTCGCGCCCACCACATCGTAGTAAACACTGTTCTGCTGACCGTAGGTTAATGTGCCCCAGGTTTTACTTTTCAGACCAGTGTAAAGCATACGACGCGAGGTGTTATTAGCACCTTTGGCATAGTGATTATCCCAGTCGAAGACCGCCGGAATATTGACGCCCAGCTCGTAGTAGTTGATCCAGCTAATATCATCAAACAGATAATAATCACTGGCAAAGCGGAAACGGGTGCCGCCGTCAAAGCCGTTACGTTTGTAAGAGCCCTTATCACCGTCGCCGGTCATCATGTTGAATTGTGGTCGGATACTGCCGCCCACGGTGAGGTTCAGGCGGCTTAACGGGTTGCCCGCCTGCGGATCCTGTTTCAGCAGGGTGATTTCTGCATTCGATGCAAATGAAGTCAGCGCCAGTGCTGCGCCGATCGTCACCGCCAGCGCTTTTATTTTATGTGCCATGCTTTTTCCTGGTTTTATTAAGCAGCCAAATAGTTGCCCGCCGAATATTAACGCCGATTAAGCATGCCGTGTTGTTGGGTTTTTGGTGGTTTGTGCTCTATAAAATCATAGAGTTAGCATTTTGTGCACTTAAAAAAATAACACGCCGATGTTTTAACCGGCGTGTTATCAGATTGAGGTATTATGCCTGGCTGAACTGGCGGAACAGCGCTTTTCCTTTAAGCAAACGCGTCCCCAGCCAGCCGCCACACACCGACAGCAACAGTGCGCCGGATAACGGCAGGATGGCCCACAAGCGCCAGTCCGGCTCCCAGGGGAAGTCAAAGACCCAGGTTTGCAGCGCTGCCAGCGCCGTTTCCGCGCCAATCGCCGCCACCAGCCCGGAGACAAACCCAAGCAGCGCGAACTCACACCATAGCGTGGTACGCAGCAGTCGCTTGCCCGCTCCGAGCGTGCGGTAGACCACCAGCTCCTGATGACGCTGACGCATTCCCACCTGCACCTGCGCCAGCAGCAGCAAAATGCCGCAGGCGGTGACCAGCACCACCATCACCTCCAGCGCGCGGCTGACCTGATCCAGCACCTGACCGACCTGTTTCAAAATTGCGCCAATGTCCAGCAGGCTGATGGTCGGAAACTCACGGTTAAGCTGGGTGAGCATGCTATTGCCATTTTGCCAGCGGAAGCTGGTCAGCCAGCTTTGCGGCTGCCCGTCCAGTGCGCCCTGCGGGAAAATAAAGAAGAAGTTAGGGCGCAGACTTTCCCAGTCCACTTTACGCAGGCTGGTCACTTTGGCCGTAAACTGCTCGGTGTCGCCGGTAAAGGTCAGGCTGTCTCCGAGCTTCAGTTTAAGCCGCTTCGCCAGCTCCTGCTCAATCGAAACCTCTCCCTGTTCTGGCGGCCAGGTCCCTGCGGTTACGCCAGCATTCTCGACGTCTTTGCTCTGCCATGTCAGATTCAGCTCACGGCTAAGGGACTCATCGCTCTTCTCGTCAGTGTCCTGGCGGTTAATTTGCGTCAACCGGGCACGGACAATCGGCCAGAACGCCTGCGGGATCACATGGTGTTCAGAGAGAAACGCTTTAACCGGCACTACCTGTTCCGGGGCAATGTTGATCAGAAAATAGTTCGGGCTTTCCTCTGGCAACTGCTGCTGCCATCTGTCCAGCAGATCCCCGCGCAGCACCAGCAGCATCGCCAGCAGCATAAAAGAGAGGGAAAAGGCCGACAGCTGGCTCAGCGTCGACCACGGCTGACGCAGTAACCGGTTAACCGCCAGGCGTAACGGCAGTGCCCTGAGCGTCAGCTTTTTCATGACGCGCAGCAGCAGCCAGCCCACCACGCCGCAAACCAGCGCCAGCACCACGGCACCCGCCAGTACTGACCACAGCAGCATACTTGCGCCCATCAACCAGGCAAGGAGCAACACCGCCACGCTACAAATAACGGGCAGGTAAAACTTGAGCGGCCAGACGTCGGCCACCGCATCGCGACGCAGCACCCGCAGCGGTTGCGTTGCCAGCAACAGGCGATAGGGACGCAGCCCGACCAGCAGCGAGATAATACACATCGCGCCAATCGACCACAGCCATGGCCAGCCGCTGGCCGCCGGCAGCGCCACCGGTAGCACCGGTTTGAGCAACAGCATCAGCACACGTTCAAAACCGAGGCCAATCACGCCGCCGGTCAGCGCCGACAGCGCCAGCACCATCAACCACTGGCCGACAATCAGCTTGCGCAGTTGCGCCCTGCCCGCGCCCAGGGTTTTAAGCACCGCGACCAGGTCGTAGCGGCTACGGCAGTAATGGCCCATCGCCACCGCCACTGCGGCAACCGCCAGCAGCATGGTCAGCAGGGCTGAAAGCAACAGGAACTGCTGCGAGCGCTGCAAAGATTTGCCGAGCGCCCCTTCGTCCTGCTCCAGTCCGTACCAGCGATGTTCGGGTTTCAGCTGCGGCAGCAGCCATTTTTCGTAGGCTTCCAGTTGTGCTGGCGTACCGGCAAACTTTATCCGCCAGCTCACCCGACTGCCCGGCTGCACCGCCCCTGTTTTAGCGACATCCGCCGTGTTCATCAGTAAACGGGGAGCCATCTCAAAGGGATTAAACCCGGAGTCCGGCTCCTGAATCACCTCTCCGGCGATACGTAAGCTGGCATCACCCACCTCAATGTTGTCACCGGTTTTCAGATTGAGAAGCGCCATCAGCCGTGGGGCCAGCAGTACCGTTCCGGCTTCAGGCTTCACCTGCGGCGGCGTGGTTTGCAGCTCACCGTATAGCGGGTAGAGATCGTCAACGGCTTTGACGTTAGCCAGTTGCGGCGTATCTCCCGCAAAGGTCATGGTGGAAAACGAAATCTGCTCGCTGACTTTAAGCCCGGTTTTACGGGCTTCCTCCAGCCAGGCGGCTGGGATTTCACGGGAACTACGTAACGCCCGATCGCCAGCTAAAAACTCCCGGCTCTGCTGGCTTAAGCCTTTTTCCATGCGATCGCTGATATTGCCGAGCGCCAGCACACAGGCCACCGCCAGGCTCAGTGCCAGCCAGACAATCAGCAGCGAGGGCGATCGCCACTCGCGCCAGAACCAACGCGCAATCATGCTTCCTCCCGCAGTTCACCGTTCACCAGCCGCAAACGACGGTCGCAGCGGGCGGCAAGCTGAGGATCGTGGGTGACCAGAATTAAGGTGGTGCCATATTGCTGGTTCATGGAGAAGAGGAGATCGGCGATTCTGTCACCGGTTTGTCGGTCAAGGTTACCCGTAGGTTCATCGGCAAAAAGCAGCGCTGGCTGGCCGTTAAAGGCGCGGGCCAGCGCCACGCGCTGCTGTTCACCGCCGGAAAGCTGCGCGGGAAGGTGGTCAAGACGCTTACCCAGCCCCAGCTCTTCGAGCAACGCTTTGGCGCTGGCCCGGCTTTGCGCGCTGTTTTCACCACGCAGAAGGGCCGGAAGCTCGACGTTTTCCAGTGCATTGAGGGTAGGAATTAACATAAAGGACTGGAAAACAAAGCCCACGTTCTCCGCTCTGAGCCTTGCGCGAGCCTCTTCATCCATCGCGTGCAGGGGCTGACCGAGCAGCGTGACTTCACCGCTGCTGCCGTCGTCAAGCCCGGCGAGGATCGCAAGCAACGTGGACTTACCGGAGCCAGACTCCCCGATAAGCGCGATGGTCTGCGCCCGTTTGACAACAAGCTCAACTCCGGTAAGGATGGAAAGTTCATGATCCCCCTGACCGACGGACTTCTTAAGATGATGAACTTCAACAATGTTTTCCGCTGGCATTTGGCCTTCCTTTTTCTACTTTTATTCAGCGTGCGCGCCGTCGCAGCGGACACGTTACTGGTTCTGGGAGACAGCCTGAGCGCAGGCTATCGTATGGCTGCCAGTACCGCCTGGCCGGCGTTACTCAATGACAAATGGCAGCAGAAGCCGGCGGTCATTAACGCCAGTATCAGCGGCGACACTTCGCAGCAAGGGTTGGCACGTCTGCCCGCGCTGCTCAAAAAACATCAGCCGCGTTGGGTGCTGGTGGAGCTTGGCGGTAACGATGGTTTGCGCGGCTTTGCCCCCCAACAAACGGAGGCGACGCTGCGCACCATTTTGCAGGCGGTCAAAGCGGCAAATGCCCAGCCTTTGCTGATGCAAATACGGCTGCCCGCCAACTACGGTCGCCGTTATACTGAGTCGTTCAGCGCCCTTTATCCTAAACTTGCCAAAGAGTTTGATATTCCTTTGTTACCGTTTTTTATGGAAGAGGTCTATCTGAAACCACAATGGATGCAGGATGACGGTATTCACCCCAATCGCGATGCCCAGCCCTTTATTGCTGACTGGATGGCAACCCGGTTGGCTCCATTAGTTAATCACGACTCCTGATTTATCAGGGATGCTTTCAGGTAAAGTTATGCAAAAAACGGTCTTAATTACAGGATGTTCCAGCGGAATTGGTCTGGAAAGCGCGCTTGAGCTTAAGCGTCAGGGCTTCCGTGTGCTGGCCGCCTGCCGTAAAAGCGACGATGTGGCGCGGATGAATCAGCTGGGATTTACCGGCGTGTTACTGGATCTCGACTCGCCAGAGAGTGTGGAGCATGCCGCCGACGAAGTGATCGCCCTGAGCGAAAACCGGCTGTACGGTATCTTTAACAACGCGGGCTTCGGCGTCTATGGTCCGCTGACCACCATCAGCCGCGAGCAGATGGAACAGCAGTTTTCCGCCAACTTCTTTGGCGCGCATCAGCTGACCATGCGCCTGCTGCCTGCGATGATCCCGCACGGAGAAGGGCGTATTGTGATGACCTCTTCGGTGATGGGATTGATCTCCACGCCTGGACGCGGCGCCTATGCCGCCAGTAAATATGCGCTGGAGGCCTGGTCCGATGCACTGCGCATGGAACTGCGCCATTCCGGTATCAAAGTCAGCCTGATTGAACCCGGCCCCATTCGCACCCGCTTTACCGAGAATGTGAACCAGACCAGCGACAAAGCGGTGGAAAACCCCGGCATTGCCGCACGTTTTACCCTCGGGCCGGAGGCAGTTGTCGCCAAAGTGCGCCATGCTTTTGAAAGTCCGAACCCGAAATTACGTTACCCGGTGACCCTGGTGACCCACGCCGTCAGCCTGCTAAAACGCCTGCTGCCCGCGCGCGTAATGGATAAAATTTTACACGGGTGAGTTGAAGGCGCGCCGCCTGTCCCCATCTATGCGTAAACACTTAACAGAGAATGCCCCATGTCTGTACAGAACATCGTCAACATTAACGAAGCAAACCTGCACCCAACGCTTGAGCAGTCCGCCACTATTCCGGTGCTGTTCTATTTCTGGTCCGAGCGCAGCCAGCACTGTCTGCAACTGACCCCGATACTTGAAAGCCTGGCCGCGCATTATAACGGGCAGTTTATTCTGGCGAGGGTGGACTGCGATGCCGAGCAGATGCTCGCCTCCCAGTTTGGTCTGCGGGCGATCCCAACGGTCTACCTGTTCCAGAACGGCCAGCCGGTCGATGGTTTCCAGGGGCCGCAGCCGGAAGAAGCCATTCGTGCGCTGCTGGATAAGGTTCTTCCGCGTGAAGAAGAGCTGAAAGCCCAGCAGGCTATGCAGCTGATTGAGGCAGGCAATCATGCCGATGCCCTGCCGCTGCTGAAAGATGCCTGGCAGTTGTCGAATCAAAACAGCGAGTACGGTCTGCTGCTGGCAGAGACGCAGATTGCTCTCAACCGCTCAGACGAGGCGGAAGCGGTGCTGAAAACCATTCCGCTGCAGGATCAGGACACCCGTTATCAGGGCCTGGTCGCGCAAATCGAGCTACTGAAACAGGCCGCGGATACCCCGGAAATTCAGCTGTTACAGCAGCAGGTTGAGCAAAATCCGGCGGATGCACAGCTGGCAACGCAGCTGGCCTTGCAGCTGCATCAGGTCGGGCGTAATGAAGAAGCGCTGGAGCTGTTATTCAGCCATCTGCGCAAAGATTTGACGGCGGCAGAAGGTCAGGCGCGCAAAATGTTGCAGGAAATTCTTGCCGCTCTCGGTACCGGTGATGCCCTGGCCGCTAAGTATCGTCGCCAGCTCTACTCCCTGCTTTATTAATCCCGCCCGCTAAATTTGGGGATCGCGCTGTTATGATCCCCAAATTTGTTTAGAATGAGTACAAATTAAACAGGAGGTTTATTTGATGCTTATTGTTATCCCTATTTTTATCTTTGTGGCGCTGGTGATTGTCGGCGCGGGAGTCAAAATCGTCCCGCAAGGATATCAGTGGACGGTTGAACGTTTTGGCCGTTATACCCGCTCACTTCAGCCTGGCCTGAGCCTTGTTGTGCCCTTTATGGACAGGATTGGTCGTAAGATCAATATGATGGAGCAGGTTCTCGACATCCCCTCTCAGGAAATTATCTCCAAAGATAACGCCAACGTCTCCATTGATGCGGTCTGCTTTATTCAGGTAATTGACGCGCCCAAAGCCGCCTATGAGGTGAGTAACCTGGAACAGGCGATCATTAACCTGACCATGACCAACATCCGTACGGTGCTCGGCTCAATGGAGCTTGATGAAATGCTCTCCCAGCGTGACAACATCAACACCCGTCTGTTGCATATCGTCGATGAAGCAACCAATCCCTGGGGTATCAAGATAACCCGTATCGAAATCCGCGATGTCCGCCCACCGGCTGAGCTGATTGATGCCATGAACGCCCAGATGAAAGCGGAGCGAACCAAGCGCGCCTATATTCTGGAAGCCGAAGGGATCCGTCAGGCGGAGATTGTTAAAGCGGAAGGGGAAAAACAGTCAAAAATCCTCAAGGCCGAGGGTGAGCGCCAGTCCGCCTTCCTTGAAGCGGAAGCCCGTGAACGTTCGGCAGAAGCCGAAGCTCGCGCGACGCAAATGGTTTCTCAGGCGATTGCCGCCGGGGATATTCAGGCGATTAACTACTTTGTGGCGCAGAAATACACCGAAGCGCTGCAACAGATTGGCTCAGCCAATAACAGCAAAGTGGTGATGATGCCACTGGATGCCAGCAGCCTGATGGGCTCGATCGCCGGGATTGCCGAGCTGGTGAAAGACAGCACCAGTGAACGGAAAAAATCATGATTGCTCAGCTCTTTGAGCATGCCTGGATCTTCTGGCTGAGTCTTGGAGGTCTGTTACTGGCCGCCGAGATGCTCGGCGGCAATGGCTATCTGCTGTGGAGCGGCATTGCCTCGGTGCTCACCGGCCTGCTGGTCTGGGCCGTTCCTTTTGGCTGGGAGTGGCAGGGCGTACTCTTTGCCGTTTTGACGATTATCGCCGCCTGGCTCTGGTGGTTATGGCTGTCAAAACGGGTGCGGCAGCAAAAACCGGCCGATGCAGCCCTCAATCAGCGCGGACAACAGCTGGTAGGTCGCCGCTTCACGCTTGAGGAAACGCTGATCAACGGACGGGGACATATCCGCGTCGGCGACAGCTCCTGGCCGGTGAGTGCTGATGAGGATTTTCCATCAGGATCTAAAGTTGAAGTCATTGCCGTTGAAGGCATTACGCTTCGTATCAAGCTTTACGTTGCTGTCCAATAGTCATGGATAAGCGCGTGGCTCCTGCTCGCCGCGCGCTATTATGCTTAATTCACTCAGGCATTCGCTTTCTGGTGACAACAACCGGAGAGATTCTCAATGATCGGACAATCTGCGCCGTCATCGCCAGGGCAGGCGTCCGCCAGCGAGAGCAGTTGCTTGCGCATCGACTCCAGTTCAACAATATGCCGCTCGATCTCTGCCACTTTTTGCAGGGTACGCGCTTTGACATCCGCACTGTGACGCGCCGGATCGTTAAACAGGTTCACCAGCTCGCCACACTCTTCGAGATTGAATCCCACCTGCCGCGCCTGGCGTAATAACGTTAATTCAAAAATGTGCTGTTGCGTGTAGCTGCGATAGCCGTTGTCCCCGCGCAGCGGAGGAGTCACCAGCCCCTTATCTTCATAAAAGCGAATGGCTTTAGTGGTCAGCCCGGTTTTTTGCGCCACGATACTGATATTCACATTTCCCCCCTTGACCTTCCCCTTGATGGAAGGTTTAACCTGTTCCACAGTCAACACAGGTGATTAATCAGGTCAATCTTCATACGACCAATCATACAGGAAATAAATTATGTCTCACATTACAGAACTGGAGCTCGACGGGCTCTCCTGCGGGCACTGCGTCAAACGGGTTAAAGAGAGTCTCGAGCAGCGTGCCGATGTCGAACAGGCTGAAGTCACTATTACTCATGCGCAGATCACCGGCAGCGCCGATGCCGCAGCGCTGATAGAAACCATCAAACAAGCCGGGTATGATGCGAGCGTCAGCCACCCAAAGACTAAACCGCTGACAGAGTCATCAATCCCGTCGGAAGCACTGACAGCGGCCTCCCCTGAGCTTCCGGTGGCCGATGACCTTGATGACAGCCAACAGCTTTTAATCAACGGTATGAGCTGCGCCAGCTGCGTCTCCCGGGTGCAGAAAGCCTTACAGGCGGTACCGGGCGTCACCCAGGCACGGGTTAACCTCGCGGAGCGCTCTGCGCTGATTATGGGCAGCGCCTCCGCCGCTGATTTAGTCCTCGCCGTCGAGAATGCAGGTTACGGCGCGGAAGCGATTGAAGATGATCTAAAACGCCGCGCGCGTCAGCAGGAAAGCGCCCTTGCCACCATGACACGTTTTCGCTGGCAGGCCATCGTTGCGCTGCTGCTCGGGGTGCCGGTAATGGTGTGGGGGATGCTGGGCGACAATATGATGGTCACCGCTGATAACCGCAGCCTGTGGCTGATAATTGGCGTGCTGACCCTTGGCGTCATGATTGTGGCCGGCGGCCATTTCTACCGCAGCGCCTGGAAAAGCCTGACCAACGGCACCGCAACCATGGATACGCTGGTGGCCCTGGGCACCGGAGCGGCCTGGCTCTATTCGATGAGCGTCAACGTCTGGCCGCAGTGGTTTCCAATGGAAGCCCGTCATCTCTATTACGAAGCCAGCGCCATGATCATCGGTCTGATTAACCTCGGCCATATGCTCGAAGCCCGCGCCCGCCAGCGCTCCTCAAAAGCGCTGGAAAAATTGCTCGACTTAACGCCCCCCACCGCGCGCGTGGTAACGGAAGACGGGGAGAAAAGCGTCCCGCTGGCTGAGGTTCAGCCGGGGATGACGCTGCGTTTAACCACCGGCGATCGCGTACCGGTGGATGGCAATATCAGCCAGGGCGAAGCCTGGTTTGACGAAGCCATGCTGACGGGCGAACCCATTCCGCAGGAAAAAAGCATCGGTGACGGGATCCATGCCGGGACAGTGGTGCAGGACGGTAGCGTGTTGTTCACCGCCAGCGCCATCGGCAGCCATACCACCCTGTCGCGCATTATTCGTATGGTTCGCCAGGCGCAGAGCAGCAAACCGGAAATCGGTCAGCTGGCAGATAAAATCTCGGCCATTTTTGTGCCGGTGGTGGTAGCAATCGCCCTGTTTAGCGGCGCTATCTGGTACCTGTTTGGCCCGGCGCCGCAAATTGTCTACACCCTGGTTATCACCACCACGGTGCTCATCATCGCCTGCCCTTGTGCGCTGGGTCTTGCCACACCTATGTCGATTATCTCTGGCGTCGGCCGGGCGGCAGAATTTGGCGTGCTGGTACGTGATGCCGATGCATTACAGCGGGCCAGCCAACTCGACACCCTGGTGTTTGATAAAACCGGCACTCTCACCCGGGGTCAGCCTCAGGTGGTTGCGGTCAAAACCCTGAGTAATATTAGCGAGACGCAGGCGTTGCAGTTTGCGGCGGCCCTGGAGCAAGGTTCCAGCCATCCACTGGCGAAAGCCATTCTGGAAAAAGCCGGGCCTGTCACGCTGCCGGTGGTACAGAATTTCCGCACGTTACGTGGGCTTGGCGTCAGCGGTGAGGTGCAGGGTAGTACGCTGCTGCTGGGCAATCAGACGCTGCTGACTGAACAGCAGATAGCCCTTAACGGATTTACGGACGACATTTCACGCCAGGCGGCTCAGGGCGCGACGCCGGTTATCCTGGCGGTTGACGGCGAGGCCGTCGCGCTGTTCGCCATTCGCGATCCCCTGCGCGACGATAGCGTCAGTGCTTTACAGCGTCTGCACCGGGCCGGTTACCGGCTGGTAATGCTGACCGGGGATAATCCCATCACCGCCAACGCCATCGCCAAAGAGGCAGGCATTGATGAGGTGATTGCCGGTGTCCTGCCTGACGGTAAGGCCGATGCAATTAAAAAATTGCAGGCCGAAGGCCGACGGGTCGCGATGATCGGCGACGGGATCAATGATGCCCCGGCGCTGGCCCAGGCAGAAGTCGGGATTGCCATGGGCGGAGGTAGCGATGTGGCAATTGAAACGGCCGCCATTACCCTGATGCGCCATAGTCTGACAGGCGTCGCGGATGCGCTGGCCATCGCCAAAGCCACCCTGCGCAATATGAAGCAAAACCTGCTCGGCGCCTTTATTTATAACTCACTGGGCATTCCGATTGCCGCCGGGATTTTATGGCCACTGACCGGCTCCTTGCTCAACCCGGTGGTGGCGGGCGCAGCGATGGCGCTTTCGTCCATCACCGTGGTCAGCAATGCCAATCGCCTGCTGCGCTTCACGCCAAAAGAGTAAGCATCTCCCCCCAACGCGCGTTGGGGGGCATTTGCACCTTTCTCCCCTACGCGCTAGCATGATGTTTTGACTTCAGGAAACGCGTATGGGCCTGTTTCAACGGCTAAAAAATCGCTTTTTCACCCGCCGTTACGCGTGGCCAGCTATTGATATCACTCTGCCAGGCGATCGCCATTTTCATCTGGTGGGCAGTATCCATATGGGCACGCCGGGTATGTCGCCGCTCCCGGCTGGCCTGCTGCAAAAACTGCGTCATGCCACTGCCCTGCTGGTTGAAGCCGATGTGGCCAGCGGTGGTTCACCCTTTCTGAATCTACCGGTCTGCCCGCCGCTGGAGGAGAGACTCTCTGCCAGCCAGCTGCAGGCGCTGGACAATATCCTCACCATTCTTGGCCTGACGCGGGAAGAGTTCGACACCCGCCCAGCCTGGCATATTGCGCTGGTATTGCAGGCGACCCAGGCCCAGCGGCTGGGGCTACGCCCGGATTACGGGATCGATTTTCAGCTGTTGCAATCAGCGCAGCAGTTTTCAACTCCGGTGATTGAGCTGGAAGGCACCGAGAATCAGGTGGCGATTTTGCTTAAGCTTGCCGATGACGGCAGTGAGCTACTCCAGGATACCCTGACTCACTGGCATGAAAATGCCCGTTTATTGCAGGTGATGCTCAGCTGGTGGCTGGAGTCGCCGCCGACCGGGGGAGAATCGTTAACCCTGCCGACGACCTTTAGCGCGTCACTGCACGACGTATTGATGCACCAGCGCAATCAGGCCTGGTGCGAGCGTCTATGGGCCTTGCCTGCCGGGCAATATGTGGTGGCTGCCGGGGCGTTGCACCTGTATGGCGAAGGGAATCTGCCTGAACTTTTACAGAAAAAAAACGGCCAATAGTGATATTGGCCCGTCAAAGAGGAATTTCAATTTTATTATTATGCCGAAGCTCGCGCTTCGGGTTGCCAAATTGTCGCGCAAACTTCCGCCACAGCCAATACGCTTGCGCAAGATAGTACTATTTTTGCGGGCCAGGACGGGCGTATGCTGGGGGCGTTAAATGACTTTGGTTTAAAGGATTGCTATGACTCCCGCCGTTAAGTTACTCGAAAAACACAAAATTTCTTTCCAGATCCATACCTACGATCACGACCCGAATGAGACCAACTTTGGTGATGAAGTGGTACGCAAGCTGGGGCTGAATCCGGACCAGGTTTATAAAACGCTACTGGTGGCGATTAATGGCGATATGAAGCACCTGGCTGTTGCCGTCACCCCGGTCGCCGGCATGCTGGATCTCAAAAAAGTGGCAAAAGCGCTGGGAGCCAAGAAAGTGGATATGGCCGACCCGATGGTGGCGCAGCGAATCACCGGCTATCTGGTGGGCGGTATCAGCCCACTCGGGCAGAAAAAACGTCTGCCAACCGTGATTGATGCCCCGGCGCAGGAATTTGCCACCGTCTATGTATCCGGTGGCAAACGCGGGTTAGATATTGAACTGGCGGCAATGGATCTGGCAACAATCCTTGATGCGAAGTTTGCAGATATCGCACGTCGGGACTGAAGTTCAGCGCAGGTTCTCCCCTCACCCTGACCCTCTCCCCAATGGCTGAGGAATCCCCACTAATACCATGTTTTTCAGCGAAAATATGGCGTTAAGAGGATAAAACAGCAACAGCGATGACCTTAACCGGCTGAAAATCGACGAAGCGTATCCGTAAGGCCGGGGCGACGCGCATGGATGCGCGGCGAGGGTGGATTTACAAGGACGTTACCTCCGCCCGTCCCCGATAAGCCTGAAGGAATACACTGAGTGGACCGCGCCAGCGGCGATTTTCTGAGCCAGAGCCCGGGTCGCCAGGGGGGTGGCGATTTGAGCCCCCCTGGCACGTTCACCGGTTCCAGGGTAACAGAGAAGCAAGGAACATAAGGTGAACGGGATAACCACTACAGCCCGTATGTTTCCCCTCACCCTAACCCTCTCCCAAAACGGGCGAGGGGACTGTCTGTGCGGGCATTTTTTTCTGGGGATCCCTCAACCCCAATGGGGCGAGGGAACAAAACAAGGGGATGCTCTGCTACTGCCAGCTCACTTCGCCTTTAGGTTCGTAAGTACTCACGTCCAGCGGAGAGTTTTGCTCTATAAACTGCTTGAGCACCTCGGCATCGATAAAGCCGGTATTCACATAGCCCGGTTTATCGTCGATATGCGGATACCCGTCGCCACCGGTGGCGTTAAAGCTTAACGTCGCCAGGCGGTAGGTTTTCGCAGGATCAATGGCTTCGCCTTTAATCTTCAGGTCGTTAAGCACGCCGTCTTTCGCCACAAAGCTGACATTGGCAAACTGCGGGTAAGCGCCAGAATCCGGCTTCATCTTCGCCACGGCGGAGAGATAGTCGGTCAGCTCTTTACCGTTCATGTCCGCGTAGACCAGCGTATTGCCAAAGGGCTGCACTTTGAGCACATCTTTGTAGGTGATATCACCCGCTTCGATGGAGTCACGCACGCCGCCGCCGCTCATCACGGCCAGATCCGCATTGGTTCGCGCCATTTGTGCCGCCAGAATCACCCTCGCCAGATTGGTCTGCACAAAGCGCACTTTGCTGCGATCGCCCTCCAGATGCCCATTGGTATTACCGACCTTCACCTCCAGCTGCGCTTTACCTTTATTCTGGAACGGCGTCAGCAAAGAGAGCATTTGTGGGTTTTCCTGGATTTCTGGCGTGTAGAGTACGCGCTCGCTCTTGCCGTTGTCCCAGGTCACTTTCTTCTTCAGGTTTACCGGGATCAGCTGGTAACGCACCATCTTCATCTCGCCATTGCGAAACTCGAAATCGGCGCGCCCGACATATTTGCCCCATTCATGGGCCTGCACAATCCAGATACCGTTTTGCTGATCCGGCGCACATGGCGTGCCCGGCACATAATCGACCTGCTTTTTATTCTCCGACGCCATACAGACCGGATCCTGTGAGTGACCACCCACAATCATCGCCAGCGCGCCTTTGGGTAGGCTGCGCGCCATTTCCACATCGCCCGGCGCGTTCGAACCGTGTTCGCCATTGTCATAATGCCCCATATGGGTGGTGGCAATAATCACGTCCGGCTTCTGAGTCTGTTTGAGCTCGTCAATGACCAGCTTTGCTTCTTCCGCCGGTTTACGAAACTCAATGTCAGTGAAGAATTCCGGGTTACCGATTTTTGCCGTGTCGTCGGTAGTTAAGCCGATAACGGCAATCTTCAGCCCCTGCCTGTCGAAAATCATCCACGGCTTAAACAGACGTTCATTGGTGCTTTTCTGGTAGATATTGGCGGAAAGGAACGGGAACTTAGCCCATTTTTCCTGCTGCCGCAGTACGCTCAGCGGATTATCGAATTCATGGTTGCCAACGGCCATTGCATCATAGCCAATCAGGTTCATGCCGCGAAAATCTGGCTCGGCATCCTGAAGATCGGACTCAGGAACCCCGGTGTTGATATCGCCACCCGAGAGGAGCAGCACGCTGCCGCCTTCAGTGACCACCTCTTTGCGGATCCCATCCACCAGCGTTTTCTGTGCTGAGAGCCCGTATTCACCGTAATCACTGCGCCAGAAATGCCCGTGGTGATCGTTGGTGTGCAGGATGGTGATTTTATAGGTTTTATCCTGCTCGTAAGCCTGAACCTGCGTACTCGCCAGAGAAAGTGCGGCCAGGACAGCCAGCACGACGCTCTTTTTTAACAACTTCATGTTTCTCTCCCTGATTCATTAATCAGCTGAAAAAATACTGTTCATTGTAAAAATAGACAAATAAGTTTTCAGCATTGCTGACTTACTTAAAACTTGAGCACTGGTATGTTATATCCGTCATACTTCAAGCCGCAGATATGTTAGCCAGATAATTATTACCGTTTCGATACTTCTACTACATCGATTAAGCAAACAGAGTATTTATGGCAATCAGTGAAACCCCTCAGCCCCTGACACCCGCTTCCGGGTCGGCGGCGAAAGCACGTACTTCATTTGGTATTCTCGGTGCGATTAGCGTGTCGCATCTGCTCAATGACATGATCCAGTCGCTCATTCTGGCGATTTACCCTATTTTGCAGGGCGAGTTTTCTCTCTCTTTTATGCAGATAGGGATGATAACCCTCACCTTCCAGCTGTCGTCATCGCTTCTGCAACCGGTGGTGGGCTACTGGACCGACAAACATCCGATGCCCTGGTCGCTGCCGATTGGCATGTGCTTTACCCTGTGCGGGCTGGTGCTACTGGCGCTGGCGGGTAGCTTTGCCAGCGTGCTGGTGGCCGCGGCGCTGGTGGGGACGGGTTCATCGGTATTCCATCCGGAATCCTCGCGCGTGGCGCGTATGGCCTCCGGCGGTCGTCATGGTCTGGCGCAATCCATCTTCCAGGTGGGCGGGAACTTTGGCAGTTCGCTGGGGCCGCTGCTGGCGGCTATCGTTATTGCACCTTATGGCAAAGGGAATGTGGCCTGGTTTGTGCTGGCAGCCCTGCTGGCGATTGTGGTGCTGGCCCAGGTCAGCCGCTGGTATGCGGCACAGCATCGGGTGAATATCGGTAAAAAATCAGCCCCGGTGATAAATCCCCTGCCACGCAATAAAGTGGTTCTGGCGGTTTGCGTGCTGTTAATCCTGATTTTCTCGAAATATTTCTATATGGCGAGCATCAGCAGCTATTTCACCTTTTATCTGATGCATAAATTTGATTTATCGGTGCAAAATGCACAGATGCATCTGTTTATCTTCTTGTTTGCGGTAGCCGCTGGCACGGTGGTTGGCGGGCCGCTTGGCGATAAAATTGGTCGTAAATATGTTATTTGGGGCTCTATCCTTGGCGTTGCGCCTTTTACGCTTCTTTTACCCTACGCAACTCTCTTCTGGACCGGTGTATTAACGGTGATTATTGGATTTGTCCTGGCCTCAGCGTTTTCGGCCATTCTGGTCTATGCCCAGGAGCTACTTCCGGGGCGTATCGGCATGGTTTCCGGACTCTTCTTTGGTTTCGCCTTTGGGATGGGAGGTCTGGGGGCTGCGGTTCTGGGTGTGATCGCCGACCATTCCAGCATTGAGTTGGTCTATAAAATCTGTGCTTACCTCCCGTTACTGGGAATTTTGACCATATTTCTGCCTGATAACCGGCATAATGCATAGTTTCCTCGGGGTCAAAGCCTGGCTTTGACCCTCGAATTCTCCAGCATATAAGCACTTATGATGCGTTCTCTGCATTTGATAAGCCAGATCCCTCTTTTTTTCACCCAACGTGCCATTTTCTTCAAAATTCAATAATTATTCATAAACACAATGGTTAAAATTGTCATAAACTGTAACTCGGGTTTTGGCAAAACAGCCAAAATGGATCCACGCATCAACGAAAGGAGACGGAATGCATCACGCCACACCGCTAATCACCACCATTGTGGGCGGGCTTGTTCTCGCTTTTATCCTCGGTATGCTTGCTAACAAATTACGTATTTCACCTCTGGTGGGTTATCTGCTCGCAGGCGTTCTGGCCGGGCCATTTACGCCAGGGTTTGTGGCGGATACCAAGCTCGCACCTGAGCTTGCGGAACTGGGCGTGATTTTATTGATGTTTGGCGTGGGTCTTCATTTTTCGTTAAAGGATTTGATGGCGGTAAAGTCCATCGCCATCCCCGGAGCGATAGCGCAAATTGCCGTCGCAACGCTTCTGGGAATGGCGCTCTCCGCAACGCTTGGCTGGTCACTGATGACCGGCATCGTGTTTGGACTCTGTCTTTCAACCGCCAGTACCGTGGTGTTGCTGCGCGCGCTTGAGGAACGACAACTGATAGACAGTCAGCGCGGACAAATCGCCATCGGCTGGCTGATTGTTGAAGATTTGGTGATGGTACTGACGCTGGTCTTACTGCCCGCCATCGCTGGAATGGTCGAAAAAGGCAATGTCGGGCTGGCAACACTGGCCGTGGATATGGGCATTACCATCGGCAAAGTGGTCGCTTTCATCGCCATTATGATGGTGGTTGGCCGCCGCCTGGTGCCCTGGATCATGGCCCGCAGCGCCGCCACTGGCTCACGTGAACTCTTTACCCTGTCGGTTTTGGCGCTGGCCCTTGGTATCGCCTTTGGCGCGGTCGAACTGTTCGACGTCTCTTTTGCCCTCGGCGCATTCTTCGCCGGAATGGTGCTCAACGAATCGGAACTGAGCCACCGGGCTGCCCACGACACCCTGCCGCTACGCGATGCCTTTGCGGTACTGTTTTTCGTCTCCGTCGGCATGTTGTTCGACCCGCTGGTACTTATCGATCAGCCGCTGGCGGTGCTGGGTACGCTGGCAATTATCATTTTTGGTAAATCCGTGGCGGCGTTCTTCCTGGTGCGCATGTTTGGTCACTCGCCGCGTACGGCGCTGACTATCGCCGCCAGCCTCGCGCAAATTGGTGAATTCGCCTTTATCCTTGCCGGTCTGGGCATGGCATTAAATCTGCTGCCGCAGGCGGGGCAGAACCTGGTGCTGGCCGGGGCCATCCTCTCCATTATGCTCAACCCGATCCTGTTCGCGTTGCTGGAAAAATACCTCGATAAAACCGAAACCCTCGAAGAGCAAACGCTGGAAGAGGCGATCGAAGAAGAGAAACAGATCCCGGTGGATATCTGTAACCATGCTCTGCTGGTGGGCTTTGGCCGCGTTGGTAGCCTGCTGGGTGAGAAGTTAATGGCGCTGGGTATTCCGCTGGTGGTGATTGAAACCTCGCGCACCCGCGTGGATGAGTTACGTGAACGCGGCATCCGGGCGGTGTTGGGCAATGCGGCAAACGAAGAGATTATGAATCTGGCGCACCTTGATTGCGCCCGCTGGTTATTACTGACGATCCCTAACGGCTATGAAGCCGGTGAGATTGTCACTACCGCGCGCGAGAAATGCCCGAATATCGAGATAATCGCCCGTGCCCATTATGATGACGAAGTGGAATACATTATGGAGCGCGGCGCGGATCAGGTGGTGATGGGTGAGCGTGAAATTGCCAATACCATGCTGACGTTGCTTGAGAATCCGCCTCTTGAAGAGGCAATGACGGGGTAAGATCTTGCGGTCTGATGCCCTCACCCCGCCCCTCTCCCACGGGAGAGGGAGCAAACACTAAAAACGGCAACCAGAGGTTACCGTTTCGCTTTTACCTGTCCCAGTAGGACTCTTCCAGACTGTCTTCACGCTCCGGCAGACCGCGCGATAAACGCGGGGCGTGTTGATTCAACACCTGGTAGCTAACACGGTTGGCGTATTTACACACCTGAGCCAGTGACGAATAAGTCAGCCAGGTAAAAGCATGCTTACTGGAGTTCGGCACATTGAGACGATGGTAATTATTGGCGGTGATGTCATGTAACAAGGCCGCCAGAGCGCCATCTCCCGCTCCGTTGGTATTCATGATTTTTTCCGGGCCGCCCATATAAGGCGCAATGTGCGAGAAGATACGCAGCGGGTTAATACAGTCTTTATGACGCATCGCCCGGCTAAATTCATACTGATTAAATTCGGCAATCGCGCCAGGCAACAGCGGGTGCTGAGTTTTACGCTTCGCTTCGTCTTCGGTGAACCCGGCCATATACAGGCCAATCGGCCCTGCGGTGCACAGCACCAGGTCAACCCAGTCCAGCGCCTTATCGGAGGCCACCAGCGGATCGGTCTCTCCGGTCAGGGCATGGGCTTCTTCTTCGTTCATCGCCAGAATCGACACATGTTCTTTCAGGAAATCACGCCACCACTGCGGATTGTCGGCAATAACGTATTTGGTCCCCAGGGTCAGCACCACGGGCACATTGTGTTTTTTTGCCCAGGTAATGGCCTGCATGGTGGACTCTGGCATAGGTTCACCGGGCTTGCAGCGTACCAGGTACGAGGTCAGAACCAGCGCAGAAGCCCCGGCAATCACTGATTCCGGAATGCTGTCGGCACGCAGTTGGTTCATATGACCCGGGCTTATGGCAAAAGTACGTTCGCCGGAGTCGCTGATAAGCGTAAAGCAGCGCCCAATGGCGCCATCAACACCCTGTAAATAGTTGAGATCGGTACGGCTGGAGGTGTTGCACAGGTAGCGGTAGGCGTAGCTGCCGATCTCGATGTTATTACACATAACCCCCAGCAGAACCGAACGGTCGTCGGCCAGCACCGAGTAGTTGTGCATGGTATTGCCGATAGTGCCACCGGCAAACTGATGCGTAATAAGATTGTCGCGCACCAGCTCCTGATACAGCGCTTCGGCAACGTCATCGGCGATCACCAGCGAGTGACCGGCACTTAATCCATAACGCGCAATAAAGGCATCATCCACTTTTGCCTCAATGTCCACCAGCGTCTGGTCAATACCCACAACCCAGGTGGCATTGGCCTCATTTTCAGGCTGGATTTGCTGCAACAGCGGATCGCGGGCATTAACGGGGAAATAGTGTTTGGATTTGCGCTTACCGGGAAATTTCATGGTCGTCGTTACGGGATAAGAAGTGGGCCGGGAATGGTAGCATATTCCCGCCCCGGCAGGCGATTAGCGATATTTATCCGTCAGGCTGACCATCATCTCAATATGGTCAGGGGAGTCATTAAGCGCTGAAATATATTCATATTTCTCGCCCCCAGCCTCGAGGAAAAACTCCCGATTCTGCACCGCGATCTCTTCCAGTGTCTCAAGGCAATCGGCGGCAAAGCCCGGGCACATAACCTGAATATGTTTCACCCCCTTCTCACCGAGCATTTTCATGGTTTCATCGGTATAGGGCGTCAGCCAGGGTTCGCGGCCAAAGCGCGACTGGAAGGTCATCATCACTTTATCTGGCGGTAATCCGAGGGCGGAAACCAGCTCACGGGTGGTGTCACGGCAGCGCTGGGGGTAATCATCCCCTTCGTCGGCGTAACGCTGGGGAATACCGTGATAAGAGAGCAGCAGCACGTCCGGTTCCCCATGGCGCGCGAAAGAAGCGCGCACGCTGTTTGCCAGTGCGGTGATATAGGCCTGCTCGTCGGCATAATCGCGAATAAACGAGATGCCCGGAATATGGCGCTTCTTCGCCAGGATCCGTGCCAGTTCATCCCATACGGCCGCAACCGTCGAGCAGGAATACTGCGGGTACAGCGGCAATACGACGATATGCTCAACGTCCTGCGCCAGTAGCTCATCAACGGCGCTCTCCAGCGATGGCGAACCGTAGCTCATCCCCAGTGCGACAGGCACGTCACCAAGGCGGGCGGCCAGCGCCTGCTGCTGCCGACGGCTAAAGACCATTAACGGCGAGCCCTCTTCCATCCACACGGACTGATAGAGTTTGGCCACTCGAGGGGAACGGACAGGCAGGATCACACCGCGCAGTAGCGGCCACCACAACAAGCGGGAAGTATCAACGACGCGACGATCGCTCAGGAATTGCCGAAGATAACGTTTTACCGCATCAGCGGTGGGTGCTTCGGGGGTACCAAGATTGGCCAGCAGAATACCTGTTTTCGCCTGACTCATTCGCGCCTCTTAACCATTGAACTGGTTAATGATTGTAACTGAAAAGCGCGGAAACGAAACCAATTGCAGCGATTGTTAAAGCATCCCCGGCGGGCGCCGGGGAGGGTCAGACTTAGCCGAGGATTTTTTCCAGCTCGGTGCGCACTTCGCTCACGGCTTTGGTGCCGTCAACTTTGGCGTATTGGGTGTTACCTGACTTCGCTTCGTTCTGGTAGTAACCAATCAGCGGCGCGGTCATCTGATGGTATTCCACCAGACGTTTACGTACGGTCTCTTCCTGGTCGTCTTTACGGGTGCTCAGCTCTTCGCCGGTCACGTCGTCTTTACCTTCAACTTTCGGCGGATTGAATTTGATGTGGTATACGCGGCCGGAAGCGGCGTGTACGCGACGACCAATGATACGATCAACGATCAGTTCATCCGGTACGTCGAATTCAAGAACGTAATCAACATTGATGCCCGCTTCTTTCATGGCATCAGCCTGCGGAATGGTACGCGGGAAGCCATCAAGCAGGAAGCCATTGCGGCAATCTTCCTGAGTAATACGCTCTTTAACCAGAGCGATAACCAGCTCATCCGTAACCAGTTTACCGGCATCCATGATGTCTTTTGCTTGTTTGCCCAGTTCGCTACCGGATTTAACAGCAGCACGGAGCATGTCGCCCGTGGAGATTTGCGGAATACCGTATTTCTCCATAATGAACTGTGCCTGAGTTCCTTTACCCGCGCCCGGAGCGCCAAGCAGAATAATACGCATTGCGGAAATCCCCTCAAATGTCGATTCAATTTTTCAAAAAGCGCTAAACGATACCACCAGTTTGAGTATGGCTCAAGGAAGGCGAGACGGCTGAAGCGGTTAACGGGGGAGATTATTTGGGTTGGCGCGGTCTGGTGCCCTCACCCTAACCCTCTTCCACGGGAAGAGGGAACTATTTCACCCTCTCCCACAGGGAGAGGGTGAAAACCAGCACAGGATGAGGGTTCGGTAAGGATTAAGACAACAGCAACTGGTTCATACGGCGAATGAACTGGTTCGGATCTTCCAGCGTACCGCGTTCCGCGAACAGCGCCTGATCCATCAACAGTTCCACCCACTCGGCAAACCGGGTTTCATCTTCGGTATCGGCGGTGCGCTTCACCAACGGGTGATCCGGATTCAGCTCAAAGATGTATTTCACTTCCGGAACGCTCTGGCCCGCAGCGGCAAACAGTTTCGCCATCTGGGTGCTCATTTCGTCATTGTCAGTAGTGACAATCGCTGGCGTGTCGGTCAGACGGTGGGTCAGACGCACCTCTTTCACTCGCTCGCCAAGCAGGGTTTTCACACGCTCAACAAAAGGCTCAAGGGCTTTTTCCGCTTCTTTAACGCTGTCATCCACTTCGTCAGCCAGTTTATCCAGCGACTCGTCCGCTTTAGAGACAGACTGGAAGGACTTGCCGTCAAATTCGGTCAGGTAGCTCATCATCCATTCGTCAATACGATCGGAGAGCAGCAGCACCTCAATACCTTTTTTACGCAGCAGCTCCAGGTGCGGGCTGCTCTTCGCCGCAGCATAGCTGTCAGCAGTAATAAAGTAGATTTTTTCCTGACCTTCCTTCATGCGCGAGATGTACTCATCCAGCGACACGGTTTGCTCAGAAGAGTCGTTGTGCGTGGAAGCGAAGCGCAGCAATTTGGCGACAGCCTGCTGGTTGGCGTTGTCTTCCGCCGGACCTTCTTTCAGCGCCAGGCCGAACTGTTTCCAGAAGCCCTGATATTTTTCCGCATCGTCTTTTGCCAGTTTATCCAGCATTTGCAGTGCGCGTTTGGTCAACGCAGTGCGCAGATTACGGGTGACGGTGCTGTCCTGCAAAATCTCGCGGGAGACGTTCAATGGCAGATCGTTAGAATCTATCAGGCCACGGACGAAACGCAGGTAGTTCGGCATGAACTGCTCGGCTTCATCCATAATAAACACGCGCTGCACATACAGTTTCAGCCCATGCTTGTGGTCACGGTTCCACATATCCCACGGCGCCTGAGACGGGATAAACAGCAGGCTGGTGTACTCCTGCTTGCCTTCCACGCGGTTGTGGCTCCAGGCCAGCGGGTCGGTAAAGTCGTGAGCAATGTGCTTGTAAAACTCGTTATATTCTTCGTCTTTGATTTCAGACTTGCTACGGGTCCACAGCGCCTGAGCTTTGTTGATTTTCTCCCAGGAGACCACGGTCTCGCCGTCGACTTCTTCCTGTTTTTCAATTTCCACCGGCAGTGCGATGTGGTCAGAATATTTGCTGATAACCGAACGCACGCGCCAGTCGTCGAGGAAATCATCTTCGCCTTCACGCAGGTGCAGCGTAATTTCGGTGCCGCGATCGTCTTTGGTGATGTCGGCCACGGTGTACTCACCTTCGCCCTGGGATTCCCAGAACACGCCGTTTTCTGCGCTCTCGCCAGCCGCGCGGGTGCGAACAGAGACTTTATCCGCCACGATAAACGCGGAGTAGAAACCGACGCCAAACTGGCCGATTAACTGGCTGTCTTTCGCCTGATCGGAGCCCATGGATTCGAGGAAAGATTTGGTACCGGACTTAGCGATAGTACCGAGGTTTTCGATCACTTCATCGCGACTCATACCAATGCCGTTGTCGGCAATAGTCAGCGTGCGGTTCTCTTTGTTAAAAGAGACGCGGACGCACAGTTCGCCGTCACCTTCATACAGATCCGCTTTGGACAACGCGCGAAAACGCAGTTTGTCCGCGGCATCAGATGCGTTGGAGATAAGCTCGCGCAGGAAGATTTCTTTATTGGAATACAGGGAATGGATCATCAGGTGCAGAAGCTGTTTTACTTCTGACTGGAAACCGCGGGTTTCTTGTCCTTTCATCTAAGTCGACCTCAACAATGCCATGTAATGAGAAAAAAGCGTTGAAGACGAGATGGGGATATCAGAGGGATTTTTCAAGCGGAGACCGGAAAACCGGCCTCCGTTTGGTCAGAATTTAATCTTGTGACGACCGGCCAGAGAGTGGGACAGCGTGGTGCCGTCCACCATTTCCAGCTCGCCGCCGACGGGGACGCCATGGGCGATACGGCTGGCCTCCACCCCATATTGCGCGCAAAGCTCAGCAATATAGTTGGCAGTGGCTTCCCCTTCTACCGTTGGATTGGTGGCAAGGATAACCTCAGTGAGCGTTTCTGTTTCCAGTCGCTGCTCGAGCCTGTCCAGGCCAATATCTTCCGGACCAATGCCGTCGAGTGGCGACAGGTGCCCCATCAACACAAAATAGCGACCGGAAAACTGCCCGGTTTGCTCAATGGCATAGATGTCAGCCGGACTCTCCACAATGCAGATTTGACCATTCTCCTGCCGACGGGGGTTGCTGCAAATATTGCAGACCTCCTGCTCGGTGAAAGTACGGCAATCGACACAATGACCAATTTCCGACATGGCGCGGGTCAATGCCTGCGCCAGGCGCATTCCGCCGCTACGATCGCGCTGCAATAGCGTAAACGCCATGCGCTGCGCTGACTTCGGGCCAACGCCCGGCAGGCAGCGCAGCGCTTCCATAAGCTGCGTTAACAGCGGACTGGTTTGCATCAGAACGGCATCTTAAAGCCTGGCGGCAGCTGCATGCCTGAAGAGACAGAAGCCATTTTCTCTTTCTGGGTTTCGTCAATACGACGGGCTGCATCGTTGAATGCGGCAGCGACCAGATCTTCGAGCATATCTTTGTCGTCTTCCAGCAGGCTTGGGTCGATCTCAACGCGACGGCAGTTGTGCGCGCCGTTGATGGTGACTTTCACCAGGCCCGCACCGGATTCACCGGTCACTTCCAGCTTCGCGATCTCTTCCTGCATCTGCTGCATTTTTTCTTGCATCTGCTGGGCCTGTTTCATCAGATTGCCCAGACCGCCTTTTCCACCAAACATAGGCTTTTCTCTCAGTAAGTCATAGTTAAGGATGACCACAAGCCAGGCTTGCAATCAAAGGGGACGAATACTCTCTTCATCCAGATCTGCATCGAAGAAGCGGCGCAGGGTCTGGATATTGTTATCCGCGATAATCGCCTCGCGCGCCTGCGCGAGTTTTTCTTCATAAATAACCTGTCGCCACTCCAGCGGCGTACGCACTGCCGGATTATCATCTTCAATGATAGTCAATTCAACCGCCATCCCCAGCAAGCCAGCGAGCGCATCGGCCAGAACCTTATGCGCGGATGATGAATTCAGATGACGCTGAGCGGAACGTAAATGTAAGGTAATACGGTTCTCGCTCTGCTCTTTCCAGGCATTAAGGGCCACCTGCTCAACCAGCTTCGGCAGGCTGAGTTTGCTGACTTGTGCCGCCCAGCTATCGCGCTCAAGCGACTCTTCCGCCAGCTTTTTCGCAAGCTCTGGCGTCTTTTCATGCTCAAGCGCTTTTTTCAGCGCTTTTGGGGTGGCGACCGCTTCTTTGGCCTCGCTGACCGGCATCGTCGATTTCCAGCGATAAGCCTCTTTTTTGACCGGTGTTTCCGCAGGTGTCGCCGCCGGACGGGACTGAACCCGCTCAGTCACCGACGCCAGTCTTTCCAGGGCACTATTATTCACCGGCCGCACGCGGGTCGCGGCTGCCGGTTCACTCTTTTTTGCTTTGTCTGCTCCCTGAGCGCGCTGCAACTGACGGCGGGCAGCCAGCACCTGGTTGGTTGCTTCAGGCAGTGCCGCATCAGACGAAGATGGAACGGGCGCCTGCTCAGGCGGTGGGGCAATCTGAGCTGAAGTTAAAACCGCCGCTGGCGCAACCGGTGCAAAAGCAGGTTGTGGCGCATCCGGTACGCTCAGGGGCTCGCGCGGATGAAACGCCAGCGCGCGCAAGAGGGTCATTTCCATCCCCATGCGCCTGTCCGGGGCAAACGGCAGCTCTTTGCGGCCAATCAGCAGCGTCTGATAATAAAGCTGTACGTCCGTTGGCGGGATAATCCGCGCCAGCTCCCGCATCCGTCGTTCAATGGCCGCCATATCGCTGCCCAGCGCAGCCGGGGTCAGTTGCACCATCGCGATACGGTGCATCAACGTTTGCATTTCCACCAGCAACGCGTCCCATTCGACTCCCCGGGAAGCCGCGTCATTCAAAAGCGTCATGGTCCGCTCACCGTCGGCGGCGACCACAGCTTCAATCAGCGCCAGCGCCTGATCGTCACTGAGGGTGCCGAGCATGGTGCTCACCACCTGAGCCGTCAGGTTGCCGTCGCCGCTGGCAATAGCCTGGTCGGTCAGACTGAGCGCATCGCGCAGGCTACCATCCGCAGCCCTGGCGATAAGCTGAAGCGCACGCGGCTCGCTGGGGATCTTTTCTTCTTCAAGAATGTGCTCAAGCTGGGCCCGAATCTGATCGACGTCGAGCGCCTTAAGATGAAATTGCAGGCAGCGCGAGAGGATCGTCACCGGTAGCTTTTGCGGATCGGTGGTCGCCAGCAGAAACTTAACGTGCGCGGGCGGCTCTTCAAGGGTTTTTAACAGCGCGTTGAAGCTGTGACGCGAGAGCATATGCACTTCGTCAATCAGATACACTTTAAAGCGGCCACGCGCCGGGGCATATTGCACGTTATCCAGCAGGTCGCGGGTATCTTCAACTTTCGTCCGGGAAGCAGCATCGATCTCAATCAGATCAACAAAACGCCCCTGTTCGATTTCACGACAGCTGTCGCACACGCCGCACGGCGTCGCAGTAACGCCGGTTTCGCAGTTCAGTCCTTTCGCCAGCAGTCGGGCAATGGACGTTTTACCGACACCACGGGTCCCCGAAAACAGGTAAGCATGATGAATGCGTCCGGAGGATAAGCCATTCGCCAGTGCGGTGAGCACATGCTCCTGGCCGACAACGCTCGCGAAAGTTTGGGGTCGCCATTTACGGGCTAAGACCTGATAACTCATTGGCTGGCTCTGAAACGCTGAAAGGTGAGTTTATTGAGGGGAATGCTATCACAACCTCAGAAATTCAGCGAGGTCGTGTCTTGCGCTAATACGTCAGACGCTACCAAAGTAGCCAGTTTAGCAGCGGACAGTGCATCGTCACCAGGCTGTACGATTAAGTACAGGTGGATGGCAAGCACTGCCCGGAATCAAAAGGTCTGATTCTTAGTGGCCCGGGAACGGAACCAGGCTGTAGCAGGTGATACCTTGTTTTTCCAGACGTTGCTCACCGCCCAGATCGAACAGGTTAATGATAAATGCCGCATCGGTCACTTCACCGCCCAGACGACGGATCAGCTTCACCGTTGCTTCGATGGTGCCGCCGGTCGCCAGCAGATCGTCAACCACCAGCACTTTGTCTCCGGCCTGAATAGCATCGATATGGATCTCAAGCTGATCGGTGCCGTACTCCAGCTCATAGCTCTCTGCAATGGTTTCACGCGGCAGTTTACGCGGCTTGCGCACGGGCACAAAGCCCACGCCCAGACCCAGCGCCACTGGCGCGCCAAACAGGAAGCCACGTGCTTCGGTGCCGACGACTTTAGTTACCCCGGCATCTTTGAAACGTTCAACCAGCAATTCAATGCTGAGAGCGTAGGCTTTCGGGTCTTCCAGCAAACTGGTGACATCACGGAACAGAATGCCCGGCTTTGGGTAATCCTGAATGCTTTTGATGCTGTTTTTGAGAAATTCAAGCTGCTGCGCAGTCGCTGTCATGGATTTTTGCCTGATAAAAACGGTAATACTCACGGTACAGGTTACGTTTTACTGTAACCGACGGTTAACATTTAACCAGTCATACCTGTGCTCGAAAACGCCAGAATTTACTGGCTGAGCGCGACAATTGCAATATCCATTACTGCGCTTTACGGTTTTTGTTGCTTTGCATCAATCACTGGCAGCCGCCACATAAAAATAAGCAGACAGGTGAGAATAACCAGAAGCAGTATCCGCACCCACATTATCTTAACCATCCATAATGATACGGCGAAGGTCAGCAGAATAACGGCGATCGCCCGCGGCTTTGCTCCTGGCGGCATCGCCCGGTATTGTTGCCAGTGCCGCAAATACCCCCCAAACCAGGAGCGGTACAGCAGCCAGGCATGAAAACGGGGCGAAGAACGCGCAAAACACCACGCCGCCAGCAAAATAAACGGGGTGGTGGGCAACAAGGGTAAAACCACGCCAAGTGTTCCAAGCACTACCGCCAGCCAGCCAATGATGATTAAAATAGTCCGTTGCATAATGCGAATCGTTATCAGGATGAACCGTTAATGTAACATAGTCGCGGATTTTTACAGGGGAGTGAGCAGTGAAAAGCACATTGTTGCTACAGGCGCTGGAGCAAAAAGTCGCGGAGCTGGGCAAAGAGGTTGCTCCCTTGTCGCAACATGCCACGGTAAGCCCCCGCTTCGATCGCCATCTTTTTCGCAGCAACAGTACCCTGATGCGATCTTATCTCAGCGAGATCGAGGAGAATCTGCACGCATTGCATCACGCAGTAGAAGCGAAGCAGCTTCCTCAGGTAGCCTGGCTTGCAGACCAGCTTGGCGCGCAAATTACCGCCCTGATGCGTGAAACCGCCGTCTGGTCGCTGCGGAAGTGGGACGCCGCCACGCCGGGTCTGACAAAGTGGCAACAAAAGCGTTTGCAGCATCAGGCCTTCGAGCATCGACTGCTGGCGATGAAACGCCAGCGGGAAGAGAGAGTTACCCAGGTCACAACCTTTGCTGAACAGCAGCAATTACATAAAGAAATTATCGCCTTTGACGAGCGAATACGCCGCTGCCGAAAGGCTCTGGATAACATTGAGCGTGTACTGGCTAACATGACACGTTGAGACGAGGAAGATTATGTCACTGGAAAACGCCCCGGATGAGGTCAAACTGGCGGTCGATTTGATTATGCTGCTGGAGGAGCATCAGGTTGCGCCTGATACCGTACTGAAAGCACTGGAGATTGTGCGGCGAGTCTTTGAGAGCAAAATCGCCGGGCTTATCCCGCCCTCTCCCTGATCCGGGAGAGGGGGAAAATACTTACCGTTAATCTCTCAAAGGCGTCGGATCGTCACCTTTGATCTGACGTTTCACTTCCTGAAACTCGTCACCTTTCTCATTGCGCAGATGCACTTCAAGCTGGTTAAAGGCGATGTTGATATCGTTTTCACGACACAGCCGGTCAATGGTGCGGTTCAGCTCATCCACGGTATAGCTGCGGTCGCGCAGTTCGCGCACATACAGACGCAGCTCATGATCCAGGGTGCTCGGGCCAAAGGTGGTAAAGAAGACAGACGGCTCCGGATCGTGCATCACTTTTGGATGCTCCATTGCAGCCTGAAGCAGGATCTCTTTTACTTTGTCCAGATCTGAACCATAAGCAACCCCCAGGCGGATCACCACGCGGGTAATGGTATCGGACAGCGACCAGTTGATCAGACGCTCGGTGACAAAGGCCTTGTTCGGAATGATGACCTCTTTGCGGTCAAAATCGGTGATCGTGGTGGCACGAATACGGATCTTGCTTACCGATCCGGAGAAGGTTCCGATGGTGACGGTATCGCCGATACGCACCGGGCGTTCAAACAGAATAATCAGGCCAGAGACGAAGTTACCGAAGATTTCCTGTAAGCCAAAACCAAGACCAACAGAGAGCGCCGCTGCCAGCCATTGCAGCTTGTCCCATGAAACCCCAAGCGAGCCGAATACCATCATCGCCCCGGCGCCAATAATCACATAGTTGAGGATGGTGGTGATGGCGTAGGATGCGCCCTGACGCATATTAAGCCGGGAGAGCACCAGCACCTCCAGCAGGCCTGGCAGGTTACGAATCAACGCCCAGGCCACCATCGACGCAATCACGGCGAACAGCATGCTGCCCATGGTGACGCTTTTCACCACCGCCACGCCCGCTTCAGTGCCGTTGTAATGCCACAGCGTTACGCTGTCGAGATAGGCGAAGACGGTAATCAAATCAGACCAGATGGCCCAGAACAGCACGCCAAACAGCGACACCATAACCAGCATGGTGATACGCAATGTTTGCTGGTTAACCTGCTCAAGCGCAATAGTAGGCTCTTCCTGAGGTTCCGCCCCTTCCGCACCCTCTTTGACGATATTCTGTCGACGCGCCAGGGCACGGCGATAGGCGATACGCCGTGCGGCAACGCTCAGACCGCGTAAAACGGTCTGATACAGCAGATTCCACAGAATGACCAGATAGACGGTTTCAATCCAGCGCCCGGCCAGGCGTAGCGTGGTGTAGAAGTAGCCCGTTGCCGTCAGCACCATCAGAGCCACGGGAACCAGAACCAGCACGGAGATGGTCACCAGGCGAATGCTGTGCGACTCTTTATCACGCCAGCTTTCACGGAACATCGGCCATACCAGGCCGGTAATCAGCATCAGATTGAGCAGGATCACCGTCTGACCCAGCACATCGTCCATCAGATGCAGCGGGGAAAGCTCAGACACCACCGACCAAAAATGCAATGGCAGCAGTGCAAGGCTAATGCGGACAATCTGACGGCGCCAGTGGCTGGTCAGCTGCTCCGGCATATTGAAGTGGTTAACCGCTACGCCGTCTCTTTCCAGCACTTTCCAGCACAGACCGAATATCAGCCAGAACAGCGTCAGTTTTTTGCAGAATGCCCACAGCAGTTCGCTGGCATTAAGCTGCATGGTCAACAATATCTGGCCAATCGCAAGGATTATCAGGCACACCGGCAGCGCGCGGATAAGATCAATCAGAATCGCTTTCGGAGTATGTAGCTGGCTGTCGTTACGCAGTTGCCCGACCTGTAGCGCCAGTTTAGCCTGGTAGCTACGCAGCCAGCCAAGACGCCAGCGGATAAGACCGGCAATCAGCAGTAACGGCAAACCGGCGAGGAACGCGATGGCCACCGCAGGCCACGCCTTTTCCCAGTTGACGGTAAGTTTCATCTTGCCGATCTGGTCTTTCAGCGCTTCCGGGAAGGATTTAATCCAGTCCCAGTCCATCGGTTTATTACTGTTAACCCAGAAAATCTGCTGAGTCAGGATATCCTGCAGGCTTTTTGACACACTCATCAACTGCTGTTGATTGACCTGAAGGTTAATCGCCATCATCAGCTGGCTGCCCAGCTGCTTATTAAGTTGATCCAGCAGCTCGCGGCGCATATCCACAATCTGTAGCAACGCATCATGCACTTCATCGTTGACGTCGCTTTGATGCCCTTCTTCCAGTTTGGCAACAAAGGTATCGCTCTGGAATAACGCATCACGCTGCTGGTTTACCTCGAACTGCTCAAGACGCAAATCCGCAATACGATTGGTCATATCTTCCAGTTCATCAGCAGACGGCAAGGTTTGTTGCTGCTGATAAAGAATACGTGACAGTAGCAGACTGCCTTTCAGAACGGAGATCTGCTCTTTAATCGTCCGCTCGGATTGCAATGCACGATCGAGCCAGTTCTTCACTCTGATGTTCTGCTGCACCAGCGCGTTGCCATTTTGCGTGGAGGTGATCAGCTTCTGGCTAAGCTGGTGATTAATGTCCAGCTCCTGTTTCACCAATGGCACGGCCTGGATGCGGGCGGTTTCGTCGGGCGTCACCGCTTCCTGCGCGGTTTTTTCCGTCAGGGTTAACCGTTTGTTGTTCACCGCTTCCTGCAGCAGCTGCAATTGATGCTCAAGACGATTACTGTTGGCCGTGACAAAATCACGTTGTTTTTGCAGCGTATCCTGCAAGGTGGTATTGCCTTCCAGGCTCTTACGCTGCTGCTCTATTTGCGCATTCAGCAACGCCTGTTCAGCCAGTAGCAGCGTCTGCTGAGTCGGGCGTAACGCCCCTTCCCCGGCCGCCGTCCCGTTCAGACGGTTACGGATCTGCTGCAACTGCTGCGAGGCCGTATACATTGAGCTTTGCACACGCTCAGGCTGTGTTTGCAATGAGACTAACTGGCTGTTGTAATTGGATAAATCGTTCTGCGCGGTCTGGAGATCGTCCAGCATCTGAGACATGCGCGATTCCAGCTGGCGCAGCGATAAGGTCGCCAGGGTTTTACGCGTTTCGTCGTCGTTGTCTTTATCACTCAACCCATTAAGCGCGTCTGTCGCCTGGCGGAGTTTGTCGGGCGCCTGGGTGATTTTTTGCTTCAGCAGGGTAGTTTCCTGCTTCACCCGGTCAATCTTATCGAGAGTTTCCAGAGTCGCGGTCAGATCTTCGAGGACCAGCTTGTCCTGCGCGGTGTGATCTTTTTGCTTATTGAGCGCGTCGAGTTGACTCTGGACATCATTGCGGGAAGGTAAATCATTACCTGTCGTCGCCCCAACGGCATTACCCGTTATAAAGGCAAAGACAAAAAACAGCACCCCAGCGAAAGCTGAGAGCGTGCGGCGAGAACGAGTGAGATGCAGCATCATTTGCGTGATTAATCTGTGTACAGGAAAGAAGGCCGGAACTAGCCAACGCAGAAGGATAGCATGGCACGAATGTACAACCTAGTCGTGCGCGATAACGTGGTAAAATTTCACCATCGATAAGCTTAAACGGGTTGATTTTCCGCGCTATTATGAAGTGTCGGACAAAAGCTGCACATTTCGAGTAAAATTGCCACATAGCTTCTGGCTTCTGCTTTTAAATCAAAAGATTGAGGGGCAAACAGCCAGTTTTCCATAATACCGGAAATGTAGCCGCGCATCAGCACCGCCGTGCGTCGCGTCAACAAGGTTGCCGGCAATAATTTCGCCTCAATGCAATCTTTGAGCGTTTGCTCAATACGATCGTAACTTTCCAGGCATAAATTACACTGTGCCTGTTGCACAATAACCAGTTCACCGACAAATTCACATTTATGAAAAATGATTTCCATCATCAAGCGTCGGCGCTCTTCGACAACAGTTGCTTCAAGGATATAGACCAGAATTTCCCGCAAAACTGACAGTGGATCACCGGGGAATTTTGCCCGATACTCAGTTTCAAGATCGCTAATGCTGGATTCTGACCATTCCCAGATTTCACTGAATAATTAAGTCCGGTAAACCCCCGGCTTTGCCGGGGGACTCCGAAAGGTTTGACCTTTAAGTCAGTCGCGCGAATCT
>NZ_CBFFRJ010000005.1:0-77055 GCF_965644225.1 Phytobacter sp. V91
TGGGCGGCTCATGGTTTGTCGGCGCCTTTGAGGCGCTCACCCTAAAGCCTCCGGCTCTGCCGGAGGATACTTACTGCCAGCATCCCGCGATTAAATTTTAACGGCATTGAATAAATATAAGGCTGGCAGAAAATGGCACCAAATAATAATTGGCTGGTACGTGATAGCCACGTTTTGCAACATCCAAGTCAGTACCGTAGCGGTGAAAAAATACTGCTGGTTAAAGGTTTGGGCGCACATCTTTGGGATGATACCGGAAAGCAATATATCGATGTCCACGCCGGAGCCTGGCTTGCACAAATAGGGCATGGCAGACAAGAGGTGGCGGATATTGCAGCCCGGCAGATGAGTACTCTGGCGCATTTTACGATTGCCTGGGATTTTTCTAACTTACCCACCATTGAGCTGGCCGAACGTCTGATAGCAAGAGCGCCTGACAATATCGGGAAAGTCAGGCTGATGAGTTCAGGATCCGAAGCTGACGATGAAGCATTACAGTTGGCACGTCTTTATCATTACCGTCGCGGTGAGCCTGGGCGACGTAAGATCCTGGTGCATAAAGGCGCCTTTCATGGCCGAACCTACGCGGGGGCGGAGCTTGCCGGAGGGCGGCAGGGTATTGGCGGTGGCGAGCCGGAAATAATCCAGCTTACTCCCGTTCGCCCTTATCATCCGGAGTTATACCATGGCCAGGCGCTGACGGATTTTTGCGTGCAGGAGCTGGAAGAGGCTATTCGTGAACACGGGGCAGAAAATATCGCCGCGATGTTTGCGGAATTAATTGTCGGGCCTGGGGGCGTTATTTCACCGCCCGATGATTACTGGCCGCGCATGAACACGGTGCTCAGGCGACACGGGATACTGCTGGTCGCCGACGAAGTGGTTACGGCTTTTGGTCGCGCGGGCGCGTGGTTCTCATCGCATGATTATAACCTCAGGCCGGATATCATTGTGCTGGGGAAAGGGATCGCCAGTGGATACATGCCACTTGCGGCTTTACTGTTAGACAAGGATCTTGCTGAGGTGGTGGCCGGAACGGACAGCGGCGGTTCATTTGCCGGGCATCTGGTTGCCGCTGCCGTGGCGTCCGCCAGTATTGATATTTTGACCCGTGAAGACCTCATTCCTCAGGGGCGCGCGCGCGGCCAGCAGTTTTATAACGAGCTGATTCCGCTGTTGGATATTCCTGTTATTGGCGAAATCCGCAGTCGCGGGGCTCTGGTGGCGCTGGAGTTAGTTACTGACAAAACAAGCCGCGCTTCGCTCTGCGCCCGTAATCCGGAATTACCGGCCATTATTCGCCGCTATGCCAGACAACAAGGGGTGATTCTTGGCGTGCATGGCGGGGCTATCACCCTGGCACCGCCTCTGGTGATTGAGGAAGAGGATGTCAGTAAAGTCAGCAAAGTCCTTGTTGATGTGGTTACGCATGTTAATGACATGAAGGGGCTTGTCAGATAAATAGCCTGTCAGTACGCAGGCTTCAGCCAGAGTTTAAGCCATTAAAAACATACTGGGCGCCAGACAACAGGGTTCTGTCGCCCGGTAAATTATTCCACTTTTTATTTATATCCCCTTTTCCTCCGCCGTCAGCGGCATTATGGGTGCCATTTATCCTTGAACAGGAAATGCCCCCAAACGTTTATTGATTTACGTTGAAATGGGTAGATGCCGGTTGACATCGCGTAGCCGGAATGGAGGGTTTATCGCTGATTATAAGGGGATTTATTGAATTCGGTAGACGTCAGGAGAGGTGTGTATGGTGTCCCCTGCAGGAATCGAACCTGCAACTAGCCCTTAGGAGGGGCTCGTTATATCCATTTAACTAAGGGGACGAAGCGGCAGGAGTATAACGTTATTTCGACGGCGCGTTAAGCATACCTGCGGCCAAGTGGTTAAAGAGTCACCGTTTTGTCCCTTTTTGTGCAAATTCTTCCGGGGGCCTTCTCTCTTTTGCCGCCGCTTTCGCCGCGGCCTTGCGGGCGTTAATCATGTCATTGCGGATCTGTGCATGGCTTAACAAGGCAAAAATAAAGGTTCCGCCGCATATATTTCCGGCAAGCGTGGGCAGGGCAAAGGGCCAGAAGAATTCACTCCAGTGAATGGTGCCGTTAAAAATCAGATAAAAGATTTCTACCGCGCCCACCACAATATGGGTGGTATCGGCAAGGGCAATAAGCCAGGTCATTAAAATAATGACCACGATTTTGGCCGCGCCGGCGGAGGGAAACATCCAGACCATAGTGGCAATGATCCAGCCGGAGATAATGGCGTTGGCAAACATTTCTGCCGGGCTGTTCTTCATCACATCCATGCCGATTTTGACGAAAGCATCACGGGTGGCCTGATCGAAAATGGGCAGATATTCAAACGCCCAGGCGGCAATGCCCGTGCCGATTAAATTGCCCAGCAGGACCACGCTCCACAAGCGCATCATCAGGCCGAAATTCATCCATGAAGGTGTTTGCATCACCGGCAGCACTGCCGTCACCGTATTTTCGGTAAACAGCTGCTGGCGGGCCATAATGACAATAATAAAGCCAAAGGTATAACCCAGGTTCTCAATAACAAATGCGCCCGGAATGCCATCGAGTTGAACATGGAAGATCCCTTTTGCCAGTAGCGAGGCGCTCATGGATAACCCGGCGGCAATGGCTGACCACAGTAGCGCCATAGCATCGCGTTCCAGCTCTTTTTCGCCATCCTGACGAATGTGTTCATGGATCGCCATGGCGCGCGAGGGGAGCCGGTCTTCATCCACTTCAATTTTCTCGCCGCGCTGCTTCTCGTCGCTCTGCACCTCAAGTTCGTCGGTGTGTTTATCGATTTTCTCTTCTGCAATATTGTTCATGATGTCTCCACTTAGCGCGGTCATATGGCTTAAGCGTAGTGACTCATGGCCGTGGCGTCCGAAAATCGGAGTAATGGCAGTTATGGTGATACGCAGCGCACAAACTTTAGGTAACATTATTGAAAACGAGGGCCAAACTGCGGCTATGCTGAATGTAAGTCTGCCTGTTTCGTAGACATCACAAGGTGTACTGATACAATGCGTTACATGTTTACGACGCAACTTGCTACGACCTGCATTTGCGTTCAGATGGATGGCGCTTCGCGAAAGCCATTTTCTTCAGGGAGACATTTATGAAATTTCGCCTGTCAGCGCTTGCGCTGGCGACAACCGTGCTGGCTGGCTGTGCCAGTTCCGGGGAGCAACAAGGGCGTTCTGACCCGCTGGAAGGGTTTAACCGCACCATGTACAGCTTCAACTTCAACGTACTGGATCCCTATGTTGTGCGGCCTGTTGCTGTTGCCTGGCGCGATTATGTGCCGCAACCGGCGAGAAATGGCCTCAGCAATTTCACCAGTAACCTTGAAGAGCCAGCCATCATGGCCAACTACTTCCTGCAAGGTAACCCTTATCAGGGGATGGTGCACTTTACCCGTTTCTTCCTGAACACCCTGCTGGGGATGGGCGGTTTTATCGATGTCGCCGGGCTGTCGAATCCGAAACTGCAACGGGTTGAGCCGCATCGTTTCGGCAGCACACTCGGTCACTATGGCGTGGGTTATGGCCCCTATATGCAACTGCCTTTCTACGGCAGCTTCACGCTGCGTGAGGATGGTGGGGATATGGCGGATACGCTCTATCCGGTGCTCTCCTGGCTGACCTGGCCGTTATCTATCGGTAAGTGGACGGTGGAAGGGGTCGAATCCCGTGCGCAACTGCTGGATTCCGATGGCCTGCTGCGCCAGTCTTCCGATCCGTACATTCTGGTGCGCGAAGCCTACTTCCAGCGCCACGACTTTATCGCCAACGGTGGTAAGCTCAAGCCAGATGAAAACCCGAATGCGAAAGCGATTGAAGGTGATTTGAAGGATATTGACTCGGAGTAAGTCCGGTCAGAGCAATAAAAAAGGTGAGCGCAAATGGCTCACCTTTTTTTACGCCTGCCAGTAATCAGAAGGCGTAGTTAAAGTTCACACCGTACAACCAGGCACGACCTTCAGATTTGAAGGTGTAAGGACCTTCGGTAAATTCCACTTTTTGACCGTGCATGTAGGAAACACCGACGTCAACTGACGCATCTTTGTTGAAGGCGTAGGTTGTACCTGCGCTCAGCCAGAAACGGTCCTGATCCGGAATGGAAATGGAACGTTTGTTAGCCGGAACCGGGCTGTCATCAAAGGCGATACCGGAACGGAAGGTCCAGTTGTCATCCATGTAATAGGTGGTGCCCAGCGCGATGCGGTAAGAATCTTTAAAGCCTTCTTCTTTCTGGAACAGGGTTTGACCGTTGCTGTTGGTCGCTTTCAGCTCCTGGAACTGACTCCAGCTGGTGTAGGCCAGACTGTAGTGGATAGCCCACTGCGGCGCCACGCGGTTATAACCTGAAATCTCCCACATTTCTGGCAGATTCAGGGTCAACGCGCCGCCAGTGGTTGCGCCGCCGGTACCGTAAGGTAAGCCCAGGCCCAGAGCTGCGTTGATTGGGTTCAGGCTGGCTGGCAGGCTGCTCTTATAATCGCCATCGAAGTCGACTTTAATTTCAGAGCGGTAGGTCAAACCGTAACGGTTGTCTTTGTCGATTTCATACAGGATACCGGCGTTCCAGCCGAAGCCCCACTCGTCACCTTTCAGGTAAGCAATCTGGGTATCACGGCTGATGCCGCCAGCCTGAGCGCCGATAGCGGCAGCCTGAGCTGGGGTGAGCCGCCCAGCCTGCACCAGCGCCGGAATATTGGCGCCAATGATTTGCGGTAAATCACCGGCATAACGTTCCAGTTTCGCGCGGGCATAGACCGCATCGAAGCCCAGGCCGAAGCTCCAGTGATTATTCAGGCGGTATGCGCCGCTCAGGTTAAGGTTCAGGGTTTCCAGGTCGGTTTTACCGCCCATCGAACCTGCCGCAAAATCATTATTAAACTCGGTAGCCAGACCATAGTTGGAGGTGACAGACGCCCCCCAGCCGAACTGGTCATTAATCGGGGCCACAAAGTGCAGGTTAGGTACCCAGGCCGTCGGCGCAATATTGTCCTGGCTGGCATCGTTACCAATGGCAGAACGGCCCGAAACATTGACATCGGGGTTCACGAAGATCGCACCGCCCGAAAAGGTTGGGCGATCGAACATCATAATCAGCGCAGGGTTGCGGCTCGCATTCGCGGCATCATCCGCAATCGCCCCTTCGCCGGAATAGGCGCGGCCAAGACCAGAAGACGAAAATTCGTTGAGTTGAAAGCCTGCGGACCAGGCTTGGGTAGAGACGATTGCCACTGCAATAGCGAGAGCTGACTTGGTAAACAGGGTTTTCTGGCTCATGACCAAAACCTCATCAATTATATTTATTTAAACTCAGTTACATGGTGTAACAGGGTGCGCAAGTGTAGGGTCTGCGGTACATCTTAGAAATCAGACCAGTGGCGAGAGTATAGGTCTGACCAGCGCAAATGTTGCAAGGTTGTATATAAAAATTAGCAAGTATGATCTTAGAAACGGGATCCGCGTGGCAAAATTGCGGCCAGAGTCGCTAAGCATATTGGTTGATTTTTGTTTTAGATCATTTTTAAGTGTGATTTCGCTCACTTGTCGCCGATCCTCAAATTATCAACTGGAGGGGCAACCCGCTGGGGGGTAAAATATGCGCAACCTTATCTGGCACCTTGGGTGCGAATTCAGAGGAAATCACAATGAGTAAATGCAGTGCTGATGAAACCCCGGTTTGCTGCTGTATGGATGTTGGCACCATTATGGACAACTCCGACTGCACCGCTTCGTATAGCCGGGTTTTTGCTAACCGCGCTGAAGCGGAAGAAACCCTGGCAGCCCTGACGGCGAAAGCCCGTGGTGTGGAGTCTGAACCTTGCCAAATCACTTCGACCTTCACTACAGAAGCACAGGGCGTGCGCCTGGATATCGATTTTGTCTTCCCCTGTGAAGCCGAAACCCTGATTTTCCAGCTGGGTCTGCGTTAATTCCCCTCTACGCTCCTGCACTCTGCGGGAGCGTTATTCTCAATAATCTCTGTGGCTTAGCTCCCAATTTTTCTCCCCTCTGATTGGCTAAATGTAAAAAAATAGTTAAGACTGTTATCAGGTCAGACCACTTTAGGGTCGCGCTGTTAACAGGGGAGTGTTATGAGTCAGGCATTACCGCTTGTCACCCGTACGGGGGACCGCATCGCCATCGTCAGTGGATTGCGCACGCCATTTGCCCGCCAGGCCACGGCATTTCATGGTGTTCCGGCCATTGAACTGGGAAAAATGGTGGTGAGTGAACTGCTGGCCCGCAGTGAAATTGTGCCGGACGTTATTGAGCAACTGGTGTTTGGGCAGGTGGTTCAGATGCCTGAGGCCCCGAACATTGCGCGTGAAATTGTGCTCGGTAGCGGAATGAGCGTTCACACCGATGCTTACAGCGTCAGCCGTGCCTGCGCCACCAGCTTTCAGGCGGTGGCCAACGTTGCTGAAAGCCTGATGGCTGGCACTATCCGGGCGGGCATTGCCGGTGGTGCGGACTCGTCATCGGTGCTGCCCATCGGGGTCAGTAAAAAGCTGGCCCGCACCCTGCTGGATGCCAGCAAGGCGCGCACGATGGGGCAAAAGCTCAAACTCTTCTCCCGTTTACGGATCCCTGATTTGTTTCCCGTTCCCCCTGCGGTTGCGGAATACTCCACCGGCTTGCGGATGGGGGATACCGCCGAGCAGATGGCGAAAAGTTACGCGATAAGCCGTGAAGAGCAGGATGCGCTGGCTCATCGCTCACACCAGTATGCCGCTAAGGCCTGGGCCGAGGGCAAACTGGATGCCGAAGTCATGACCGCTTACTCGCCGCCTTACCGCGAACCCTTTAACCAGGATAACAACGTTCGCCAGAACTCCAGCCTTGCCGATTACGCGAAACTGCGTCCGGCATTTGATCGCAAACATGGCACGGTGACGGCGGCGAACAGCACCCCGCTTACCGACGGGGCGGCGGCGGTGATCCTGATGACCGAATCCAGGGCCCGCGAACTGGGCCTGCAACCCTTGGGTTACCTGCGAAGCTATGCCTTTACGGCGACGGGCGTTCAGCAGGATATGCTGCTGGGGCCAGCCTGGGCCACGCCTCTGGCTCTCGACAGAGCAGGGCTGTCGCTTGCGGACTTAACCCTTTTCGATATGCACGAGGCATTTGCCGCTCAGACCCTGAGTAACCTGAAACTGATGGCAAGCGAGCGCTTTGCCCGCGATGTGCTGGGCCGTTCGCAGGCTACCGGCGAGGTGGATGACAGCAAATTTAACGTACTGGGCGGCTCCATTGCATACGGCCATCCATTTGCGGCGACCGGAGCGCGCATGGTAACTCAAACTCTGCACGAACTTCGCCGTCGCGGCGGCGGATTCGGCCTGGTGACCGCCTGTGCGGCGGGCGGACTGGGTGCGGCAATGGTACTGGAGGCTGAATAATGGAAATGACATCGGCATTTAGCCTGACCGTTCGCCCTGACTTCGTTGCGGTTGTCACCGTTGATGTACCCGGCGAGAAAATGAATACCCTGAAGGCCGAGTTCGCCACCCAGGTACGCGCCATCCTCAGGCAAATTCGCGAGAACAAAGCTATTCGGGGCGTGGTGTTTATCTCCGCAAAGCCCGACAACTTTATTGCCGGGGCAGACATCAATATGATTGATGCCTGCCAGAGTGCGCAGGAAGCCGAAGATCTTGCCCGTCAGGGGCAACAGCTGATGGCGGAGATCCATGCGCTTTCGGTGCCGGTTATTGCCGCGATCCACTGCCCCTGCCTGGGGGGCGGGCTCGAGCTGGCGCTGGCCTGCCATCGTCGTATCTGTACTGATGATGCGAAAACGGTGCTGGGGCTGCCGGAAGTGCAGTTGGGGTTGTTGCCGGGTTCCGGTGGCACCCAGCGACTGCCGCGGCTGGTAGGGATCAGCACCGCGCTGGAGATGATCCTCACCGGTAAAGCTTTGCGTCCCCGCCAGGCGCTGAAGGTGGGTCTGGTGGATGACGTTGTCCCGGTTTCGATTCTGCTTGAAGCCGCTGTCGCTCTCGCGGCGCAGGAGCGTCCTGCCAGCCGTCATTTACCGGCGAAAGAACGCCTGCTGGCAAGCCCATTGGGCCGCACTTTACTGTTTCGGATGGTAGGCAAAAAGACCGAACAAAAAACACAAGGTAACTATCCGGCGACGGCGAAAATTCTGCATGTGATCGAAATGGGTCTTGCTCAGGGGCGCAGCAGCGGCTATGAGGCGGAAGCGCGCGCCTTTGGTCAACTGGCGATGACGCCGCAATCGCAGGCGCTGCGGCATATTTTCTTTGCCAGCACTGAGCTGAAAAAAGATCCCGCCAGTCCGGTGCAGGCAGGAGCCCTGCGCTCGGTGGGCATTCTTGGCGGCGGCTTAATGGGCGGAGGGATAGCCTACGTTACGGCGGGGAAGGGTAATCTGCCCGTTCGCATCAAAGATATTAATCCCAAAGGGATCAACCACGCCCTGCAATACAGCTGGCAGGAGCTTGATAAAAAAGTTCGTCGCCGCCATCTCAAACCCGCCGAACGCGATGCGCAGATGGCACGTATTTCAGGCACTACCGACTACAGTGGATTTTCCCGGCGGGACGTGGTGATTGAAGCGGTCTTTGAAGATTTGGCCCTGAAGCAGCAAATGGTTGCAGAGGTTGAAGCGCATTGCGCCCCTGAGACCATTTTTGCCTCTAATACCTCATCGCTGCCGATAGGTTCTATTGCCGCGAAGGCGACAAGGCCAGAGCAGGTTATCGGATTACATTTTTTTAGCCCTGTCGAGAAAATGCCGCTGGTGGAAGTGATCCCCCATGCGGGAACCTCTGAACAGGCCATTGCTACGGTCGTAAAGCTGGCGAAGGCGCAGGGAAAAACCCCGATAGTGGTCGCCGACAAAGCCGGCTTCTATGTCAACCGCATCCTCGCCCCTTATATAAATGAAGCCATACGCCTGCTCAGCGAAGGCGAACGCATTGAAACTATTGATAACGCGCTGGTGAAGTATGGCTTCCCGGTTGGCCCCATCCAACTTTTGGATGAAGTGGGAATTGATACGGGAACTAAAATTATCCCGGTGCTTGAAGCGGCCTATGGCGATCGTTTTAGCGCACCTGCAAATGTCGTTTCAGCGATTTTGAATGACGATCGCAAAGGCAGAAAAAATGGTCGTGGTTTCTATCTTTACGCCACGAAAGGGCGTAAAAGCAACAAGCAAGCTGACTCAACGATTTACCCGCTTATTGGCGCTTCAGGCGCGGGGAAATTGTCCGCTGAAAGTATCGCGGAACGCTGCGTCATGATGATGCTTAACGAAGCCGCGCGCTGCTCTGCAGAGCAGGTTGTGCGTAGCCCACGGGATGGCGATATTGGCGCTGTTTTTGGTATTGGTTTCCCACCTTTCCTGGGTGGCCCGTTCCACTATATGGATTCCCTTGGCGCGGGTGAAGTTGTCGCTACCCTTCAACGTCTGACGGCGCTTTATGGGCCGCGTTTCACTCCTTGTCAGACTTTGTTACAGATGGCTGAACAGGGCGAAACTTTTTGGCGCAAAAAGGAAACTGATTTTGTAAGTTAAGGTCAAAAAAGGGTAAATCCTGCACGAAATGAAATTGTCGTGGTTAATTTGTAAACAGTGATTGACTATACTTGCGGCATTAGGGTAAAAGACAACGTTTCATTCAGTGAATGGATAAGGCACAATGCCCGGCCATTAATCATTTCCGGCGTAATGGAACTGTTTCACGCGGAAATATTAATGCTTCTGGTTAACAAAAGCGGTGCAATATGCAAGTTTTTATCATGCGTCATGGCGATGCTGCCCTCGATGCAGCCAGCGACGCTGTTCGTCCCTTAACCCCTTGCGGGTGTGATGAATCGCGCCAAATGGCAACCTGGTTGAAAGGCCAAAAAGTGGATATCGACCGTGTTCTGGTCAGCCCGTTTCTGCGTGCTGAGCAAACACTGAAAGAGGTGGGTGGTTGTATGAACCTGCCTGACAGCGTGGATGTCCTGCCGGAACTGACTCCGTGTGGTGATATTGGTCAGGTAAGCGCTTATTTACAGGTTCTTGCCGGTGAAGGTGTCGCTACGGTACTGGTGATTTCTCACCTGCCGCTGGTCGGCTACCTGGTGTCCGAGCTTTGTCCCGGAGAAGCGCCGCCAATGTTCACGACTTCCGCCATTGCCAGCGTGACGCTGGATGAAGGCGGTAGCGGTGTCTTTAACTGGCAAATGAGTCCCTGCAACCTGAAGATGGCAAAAGCTATCTGATTCGTCGGACCGTGAAAAAAAGCCGCGCTTTATACAGTGCGGCTTTTTACTTTCTAAAACCCAACTACTCAGGGAAGCTCAGGCGGCTGCCACTCTTCCACTTCAATCAGGACCAACACCGCTGCATCGCCGCCATACTCTTTCGGCGCCTGATGAAACGCCATCACATGCGGATGCTGCGCCAGCCACAATGGCGTCTGTTGTTTAAGAATATGTTTGCCGTGTCCGTGCATCACGCAGGCGCAAAATACGTGTTCACGACGACAGGCGGCAATCAGCGCGCCCAGTTCCTGCTTGGCCTGCATCTGGGTCAGGCCGTGTAGATCAAGAAACAGCTCCGGGGCGTAATCACCACGGCGGATCTTTTTCAGTTCAAAATGGCTGACGTCATCACGAACGTATTTTACCGGCCCTTCGGTATTGAGCAGCGGCTGGAATTCATCAGAAAAGTAGTGACTGTTATCGGCCTGTTCCTGTAACAGCCTTTTCACCGGGACCTCGCTGACCTTTTTTCTCGTCGGAGGATGCACAACGGTATCCTGCTTGAGCTTGCGCGTGCCGGTCATCAACTGACGGAAGAGGGTCTGTTCCTCCTCGCTGAGCGATGGTTTCTTTTTCATCAATTAATCTCATCTATTATTTCTTTTATTTCTGTCAGTGTACCCGAGTCATCAGCTGAAGGTCAGCAAAATGCTTTTTTACGCCCACAGCCTGAGCGTCAATGCTGATTTATCGTCGCCGTCGTGGCAAACTAGCCGCCGAATTTAAAGACAGCATGTCCTGGGGGATAAAGTGGATAAAATTTTCGTCGATGAAGCAGTCAGTGAGCTGCATACCATTCAGGACATGTTGCGTTGGTCGGTCAGCCGATTCAGCGCGGCAAATATCTGGTACGGTCACGGTACCGATAACCCATGGGATGAGGCCGTCCAACTGGTGTTGCCTACTTTATATCTGCCGCTGGATATCCCGGAAGATATGCGCAACGCCCGTCTGACCTCCAGCGAGCGCCATCGGATTGTGGAGCGCGTCATCCGCCGGGTGAATGAACGTATTCCGGTGGCCTATCTCACCAATAAAGCCTGGTTCTGCGGGCACGAATTCTATGTTGATGAACGCGTGCTGGTGCCGCGCTCGCCGATTGGCGAACTGATTAACAACCACTTTGCAGGTCTGATTGAAGGGCAACCGCAGCACATCCTCGATATGTGTACCGGCAGCGGCTGTATCGCGATTGCCTGCGCTTATGCCTTCCCGGAAGCGGAAGTGGACGCGGTGGATATCTCCCCGGACGCCCTGGCGGTAACCGAGCAGAATATTGACGATCATGGTCTGATTCACCATGTCACGCCGATCCGTTCCGATCTGTTCCGTGACCTGCCAAAAGTGCAGTACGACCTGATTGTGACCAACCCGCCTTACGTTGATGAAGAAGATATGGGCGATTTGCCGTCTGAATATCGTCATGAGCCGGAGCTTGGCCTGGCGTCAGGCAGCGATGGCCTGACGCTGACCCGCCGTATTCTCGCCTGCGCGCCTGATTACCTCAGCGATAACGGCGTCCTGATTTGTGAAGTCGGCAACAGCATGGTACATCTGATGGAACAATATCCTGACGTTCCCTTCACCTGGCTGGAGTTTGACAACGGCGGTGACGGTGTCTTTATGCTGACGAAAGCGCAGCTTCTTGCCGCCGGGGAACATTTCAGCATTTATAAAGATTAAGCAAACGCTCAACAACAACAGCAAAATAACGGAGCCGTGATGGCAGGAAATACAATAGGGCAACTTTTTCGCGTCACCACCTTCGGCGAATCCCATGGTATCGCGCTGGGATGTATCGTTGATGGTGTGCCGCCGGGCATTCCGCTGACCGAAGCTGACCTTCAGCACGATCTGGACCGGCGTCGCCCTGGTACCTCTCGCTACACCACGCAGCGTCGCGAGCCAGACCAGGTGAAAATTCTGTCAGGTGTTTTTGAAGGCGTCACCACCGGCACCAGTATTGGTCTGTTGATTGAAAACACCGATCAGCGTTCCCAGGATTACAGCGCCATTAAAGACGTTTTCCGTCCGGGTCACGCTGATTACACCTACGAGCAAAAATACGGTCTGCGCGACTACCGTGGCGGCGGTCGCTCATCTGCGCGTGAAACGGCCATGCGCGTCGCGGCAGGCGCGATTGCCAAGAAGTTCCTCGCCCACAAATTCGGTATCGTTATTCGCGGCTGTCTGACCCAGATGGGCGACATTCCGCTGGCGATTAAAGACTGGGATCAGGTTGAACAGAACCCGTTCTTCTGCCCGGATCCGGACAGGATCGACGCCCTGGATGAACTGATGCGCGGTCTGAAAAAAGAGGGTGACTCTATCGGTGCGAAAGTGACCGTGGTCGCTGATGGCGTATCCGCCGGGTTAGGTGAGCCGGTATTTGACCGTCTGGATGCTGATATCGCCCATGCCATGATGAGCATCAATGCGGTAAAAGGCGTGGAGATTGGCGACGGCTTTGGCGTGGTGAATCTGCGCGGCAGTCAGAACCGGGACGAAATCACCAAAGAGGGCTTCCAGAGTAATCACGCGGGCGGCATTCTCGGCGGTATCAGCAGCGGGCAGCAAATCATTGCCAATATCGCCCTGAAACCGACCTCCAGCATTACCGTTCCGGGGCGCACCATTAATCGCTTCGGTGAAGAAGTGGATATGATTACCAAAGGTCGCCACGATCCTTGCGTGGGTATTCGCGCTGTACCGATCGCCGAAGCCATGCTGGCTATCGTCCTGATGGATCATTTTATGCGTCAGCGTGCGCAAAATGCCGATGTGACGACCACCATTCCTCGCTGGTAAACGATGAACAAAACTGTCCTTGCTCTGCTGGCGCTTGTCGCCAGCCAGATCTGTCAGGCGGCAACGCCCTGGCAGAAAATTACCCATCCTGTCAGCGGGACGCCGCAGTCCATTGGCGCGTTTTCTAATGGCTGTATCGTGGGGGCGCATGCGCTGCCATTGCAGTCCGAAAACTACCAGGTGATGCGCACCGATCAACGGCGCTATTTCGGCCACCCGGATCTGGTGCAGTTTATTCAGCGTCTGGGCAATCAGGTGAACAACCAGGCAATGGGAACCTTGTTGATTGGCGACATGGGGATGCCAGCGGGCGGGCGGTTCAACGGCGGCCATGCCAGCCATCAGTCGGGGCTGGACGTCGACATCTTTTTGCAACTGCCAAAAAATCGCTGGACGTCGGCGCAGTTGCTAAAACCTCAGGCGCTGGATTTGGTTTCCCGCAGTGGTAAAAGCGTGGTGCCTGGACTGTGGCAGCCGGAAATCAGCAACCTGATTAAACTTGCCGCCGAAGATAATGAGGTCACGCGGATTTTCGTCAACCCGGCCATTAAGCAGCAGCTTTGTCTGGATGCGGGCGCCGATCGCGACTGGCTACGTAAAGTTCGCCCGTGGTTCCAGCACCGTGCCCATATGCATGTGCGACTGCGCTGCCCGGCTGACAGCCTGGAGTGTGAAGATCAGGCCGCGCCGCCGCCGGGGGATGGCTGTGGCGCGGAGCTGCAAAGCTGGTTTGAACCGGCAAAACCTTCTACGACGCCGGAAAAAACCACTCCGCCGCCGTTGCCTCCTTCCTGTCAGGCCCTACTGGACGAACACGTATTGTAATGGACACTTTCCTGCAAATTTTTATGGTGTCGCCAATGATGCTGGCGGTACTTTTTTTGGTGGCCTTACTGGCCGGATTTATTGATGCCCTTGCGGGCGGCGGCGGTCTGTTAACCGTACCCGCCTTGCTGGCGGCAGGCATGACACCTGCTCAGGCGCTGGCGACGAACAAGCTTCAGGCCTGCGGTGGATCCTTCTCGTCAATGATCTACTTCGTACGGCGTAAAGTCGTCAATCTGGCGGACCAAAAGCTCAATATCCTGATGACCTTTATTGGCTCAACCAGCGGGGCGTTACTGGTTCAGTTTGTGAAATCAGATGTGCTGCGCCAGATCCTCCCACTGCTGGTCATCTGTATCGGTCTCTATTTCCTGCTGATGCCAAAGCTTGGGGAAGAGGACCGACAGCGTCGCCTGCACGGTCTGCCGTTTGCGCTGGTGGCCGGTGGCTGCGTTGGTTTTTATGATGGTTTCTTTGGGCCGGGCGCCGGTTCCTTTTACGCGCTGGCGTTTGTGACCCTGGCCGGGTTCAACCTCGCGAAATCCACCGCTCACGCCAAAGTGTTAAACGCCACCTCTAATCTGGGTGGGTTACTGCTGTTTATTATTGGCGGCAAGGTTATCTGGGCAACCGGGTTCGTGATGCTTATCGGGCAGTTTCTCGGCGCGCGTATGGGATCCCGGCTGGTGCTCAGCAAAGGGCAAAAACTTATTCGCCCGATGATTGTCATTGTCTCGGCGGTAATGAGCGCAAAATTACTTTTTGATAGCCATGGGCAGGAGATCCTCCAGTTTCTGGGGATGGGTGCATGAACACAACACATAACTACGAACAACTGATTACCCTTTTTGACGGCTGTTTTGCCGAGGATTTTAATACCCGCCTGATTAAGGGCGATGACGAACCCATTTATCTGCCAGCAGATGCGGAGGTTCCGTACCACCGCATTGTATTTGCCCACGGGTTCTACGCCAGCGCGCTGCATGAAATTTCCCACTGGTGTATCGCTGGCAAGGCCCGTCGTGAGCTGGTGGATTTTGGCTACTGGTATTGCCCGGACGGGCGGGATGAGAAAACCCAGTGCCAGTTTGAAGATGTTGAGGTAAAACCCCAGGCCTTTGACTGGTTGTTCTGTATGGCGGCGGGCTACCCGTTTAATGTCAGCAGTGACAACCTGGAAGGGGATTTCGAGCCTGACCGTATTATTTTCCAGCGCCGCGTCCATGCGCAGGTGATGGAGTATCTTGAAAAGGGCATCCCTGAACGCCCGGCACGCTTTATTAAGGCGCTGCAAAATTATTACCACACGCCTGAATTAACGGCGGAATGCTTCCCGTGGCCGGAAGATCTTAACTGAGGAAAGAAGATGATCGCAGAATTTGAAACACGCATCCTGGCGTTAATTGACGGTATGGTAGAGCACGCCAGTGACGACGAACTGTTTGCCGGCGGTTATCTGCGTGGTCACCTGACTCTGGCCGTGGCGGATCTGGAAGGTAGCGACGATCATTCCACCCAGGCGCTGCATGACCGGGTGACCGCGAGCCTGGAAAAAGCCATTCAGGCGGGGGAACTCTCCCCGCCGGATCAGGTACTGGTGCTGGGGATGTGGGACACCCTGTTCCAGAAAGCCCAGGCAAACTGATGGTTTTCTTCCTCTCCCTTCGGGTTGAGTGATCACCAGAAAAAATACCCGCACGGATAGTCCCCTCTCCATTGAGGGAGAGGGCTGCCCGTTGCGCTTACTTCACCGGCCTTCCTTTCAGCAACTTCCTCACCCACAGTCGGTTCGGGTTGATGGCCGCCAGGGTTTCGCTGTCCAGCGGCAATGGCTCTTCGCTCATCTGCGACGCCAGCAACTCAGCGGCTAATGGCGCACTACATAAGCCACGGGATCCCAGCGCGCCGATTAAAAACAGCCCGCGATAAACCGGCGCACCTGGCGCATTTTCCGTGTTGTCGGCAAGATTCGCATACTCGCTTAGCGTCGCTTCATAATTTGCCACATTGCCCACCAGCGGCAGATGGTCACGGGTTGCACAGCGCACTCCGCAGCGCGCCTCGCCGCCGCTCACATCCACCTGTGTGGCCCATTGCGCCTGCGGGAAACAGTTCAGCAGACGCTGGCGATTATGCTGTTGATCCTCTTCGCTATAGGCCGCGTCGCGCTGGCCGCGATGGTAGCTTGCGCCAATGCAGTGGTGCTGATTGTTGGGGTTGTGCGGAGTCAGATAACCGTCATAGCACAACACCTGGCGCAACTGACTGAGTGCCGCCGTAGTGGGAATATGGCTGACCTGGCCTGCGACCGGATAGACCGGTAGCTTTTCCGTTTGCACAAAATCACCGAGCTGGTGACCGTTTGCCAGAACCACATTCGTATGCTGCTTCGAATCCCCATGTTGAAAATGCAGCAGCCAGCCAGCATCCTGCTGCTCCATACTCGCCATCTGCTGGCCATAATGAATCTGTAAGCCCTGTTGTTCCCCAAGGTCCAGCGCCGCCGCCGTCAGCTGTGCCGGGCACAGCCAGCCGCCGAGCGGATAGTGAATGCCGCCGCAGCCGGTCTCGACGCCTGCCATCTCTAAAACCTGCTGCGCGTCTACGCCAGTGGCAATCGCCTGAGGCAAGTCCAGAGACAACATCTGGGCGATTTTTTGCTGACTCTTGTCGTCATAGCCCAGTTGGGTCACGCCGCACCAGTCATGGTCAAAAGCGACGGGAAGAGCGTCATACAGACGACGGGCGAAGGTAAAGGCCGCCGGGAAGAACTGGCTTAATGCCGGATCGTGGGCATTTAACAGTGGGTAAAGCGCCCCCTGACGGTTACCCGAGGCCCCCTGCGCCGGGGCGGCATCCGCGCAGTAAAGGGTGACCTGCCAGCCACGACGCAGGAGCGCCAGCGAAAGCAATGCACTGGCAACCCCGCCACCAATAATGGCGGTTTCCCGTGAACCGGTACCTGTACGGGCAAACCACGGCGTGCGGGCAGCAACCGGAGAGGGATTTTCCATTACCCCGGTGAGCATTTCGCGTTTACGGCCAAAACCTTTGCTTTTGCGCATGGTAAAGCCCGCATCCTGTAACCCCCGACGCACAAATCCGGCGGAGGTAAAGGTCGCCAGCGTACCGCCAGGCCGGGCAAGACGGGCCATGGCGGCAAACAGATTCGGCGTCCACATATCGGGATTTTTTGCTGGCGCAAAACCGTCAAGGAACCAGGCATCCACCTGCCGGTTGAGGGAATCATCCAGTTTGTCGGTCAGTTCATTGATGTCGCCAAACCACAGATCGAGGGTGACGCGTCCCTCATCAAGCAATAAACGATGGCAGCCGGCAAAGGGCAGGGGCCACTGCGCCTGCAACTGGCTTGCCCATGGCGCCAGTTCCGGCCAGTGCTGGTGCGCAAGCGTCAGGTCCGATTGGGTTAAGGGGAATTTTTCAAAACTGATGAAATGTAATCTTTGCAGGGTAGCCTTCGGGGAGGCGGCCCGGAAACTGTCAAATGCCTGCCAGAGGGTCAGAAAATTAAGACCGGTGCCAAAACCGCTTTCGGCAACCACAAACAGTGAGCGTGGATGTTCAGGAAAGCGGGTGGCTAATGCATTGCCGCCGAGAAAGACGTAGCGGGTTTCTTCCAGCCCGTTATCGTTAGAAAAATAGACGTCATCAAAATCTCGGGAAACAGGTGTACCCTCAGCATTGAACTCAAGGTTGGCAGATTGTATAGCAGTTTGTTTCACGTAAGTTACTCGTCGGACAGGCAGTGGCATGATCTTAACGATGCAGGCCGTCAGGCGCAAATTTACTCATTAATTGGCTGATCGGACTTGTTCGGCGTACAACTGTACGCTATCTTGCGACTCGAAACTTAAATTCGTGCGACTTACAGGGGTATTGAATGAAACGTGCAGTGATTACTGGCTTGGGCATCGTTTCCAGCATCGGTAATAACCAGCAGGAAGTCCTGGCATCTCTGCGTGAAGGACGCTCAGGGATCACTTTCTCTCAGGAGTTTCTCGACTCCGGCATGCGTAGCCACGTATGGGGTAATGTAAAACTGGACACCACGGGTCTTATCGATCGCAAAGTGGTCCGTTTCATGAACGATGCCTCCATCTATGCCTACCTTTCCATGCAGCAAGCCATTGCTGATGCTGGCCTGAGCGCAGAGGTTTACCAGAATAACCCGCGCGTGGGTCTGATTGCAGGCTCCGGCGGTTCTTCTAAAGCGCAGGTATTCGGCGCTGACGCGATGCGTAGCCCGCGTGGTCTGAAAGCGGTTGGTCCTTATGTTGTGACCAAAGCGATGGGTTCAGCTGTTTCCGCTTGCCTGGCGACCCCGTTCAAAATCCACGGCGTAAACTACTCTATCAGCTCCGCCTGTGCGACTTCCGCACACTGCATCGGTAACGCGGTAGAGCAGATTCAGCTGGGCAAACAGGACATCGTGTTTGCGGGCGGCGGCGAAGAGCTGGGCTGGGAAATGGCCTGTGAATTCGACGCAATGGGCGCACTGTCCACCAAATATAACGAGACGCCGGAAAAAGCGTCCCGTACCTATGATGCGAGCCGTGACGGCTTCATTATCGCTGGCGGCGGCGGCATGGTTGTGGTTGAAGAGCTGGAACATGCTCTGGCTCGCGGCGCGCACATTTACGCTGAAATCGTCGGCTACGGCGCAACCTCTGATGGCGCTGACATGGTTGCTCCGTCAGGTGAAGGCGCAGTGCGTTGCATGAAGATGGCGATGGACGGTGTGAACACGCCGATCGACTACCTCAACTCCCACGGGACTTCCACCCCGGTTGGCGATGTGAAAGAGCTGGGTGCTATTCGCGAAGTGTTCGGTGACAACAGCCCGGCAATTTCTGCGACCAAAGCGATGACCGGTCACTCTCTGGGCGCGGCTGGCGTGCAGGAAGCTATCTACTCTCTGCTGATGCTGGAGCATGGCTTCATTGCGCCGAGCATTAACGTTGAGCAGCTGGACGAGCAGGCCGCTGGCCTGAATATCGTGACTAAACCGACTGACGCGACGCTGACTACCGTGATGTCTAACAGCTTCGGTTTCGGCGGCACCAACGCCACACTGGTAATGCGCAAGCTTCAGTAACTATTTGATTAAAGAAGAAGGGAGCCTCAGTGCTCCCTTTTTTATGCCCCTTTTTTGCCATTGACAAGCTGCGGTACTCGCAGGCAAACTTCCTGCGCAACATTATCAGGCCGATAATGCGTAAGCGTTTCACGTTAACCAACGCACCTTAATCCTGAACCTCAGGTAGAGGGGGCGTGGCTGTTCCTCGCCTTACTCTGCGTTATGGAGTAATGCATGTCTGTTGACACTCATTCTGTTTCATCTTCACCCAACGTTTCGTTGTTTCGCCTCACCTGCGCGGTATTTTTAACCTATATGACCGTCGGGCTGCCTCTGCCGGTGATCCCGCTTTTTGTCCACCATGAGCTGGGCTATGGCAATACCATGGTCGGGATTGCGGTGGGTATTCAGTTTCTTGCTACCGTGCTGACCCGTGGCTATGCCGGACGACTGGCCGATCAGTACGGGGCTAAACGGTCGGTATTACAGGGCATGTTTGCCTGCGCGCTGGCCGGGGGCGCTTTGCTGCTGGCGGCCTGGTTGCCCGCAGGCGCGGAGGTAAAATTTGCCTTATTGCTTGTCGGTCGCCTGATCCTCGGCTTCGGTGAAAGTCAGCTACTGACCGGCACCCTGATCTGGGGCATGGGGATTGTCGGGCCTGCCCGTTCAGGCAAGGTGATGTCCTGGAACGGGATGGCGATTTATGGCGCGCTGGCGGCAGGCGCGCCGCTGGGGCTGTTTATTCACAGCCAGTTCGGTTTTGCCGCCCTGGCAATCATCACTATGCTGCTCCCGGTTCTGGCATTTACCCTTAACGGAGGGGTGAGTAAAACCCCACCGCATCCGGGCGTACGTCCGTCGCTGTGGAGCGTGGTGGGGATTATCTGGCAACCGGGGCTGGGGCTGGCATTACAGGGCGTGGGTTTCGCGGTCATTGGCACCTTTGTTTCGCTCTATTTCGCCAGCGAAGGCTGGTCAATGGCGGGCTTTACCCTGACCGCCTTTGGCGGCGCTTTTGTGCTGATGCGCCTCTTATTTGGCTGGATGCCCGATCGTTTCGGGGGCGTGCGCGTCGCCGTGGCGTCGATGTTTATTGAAATGGTCGGGCTTATCCTGCTCTGGCAGGCCCCCATGGCAACGGTGGCGCCGCTGGGCGCGGCGCTTACCGGGTGCGGCTGCTCACTGATTTATCCGGCGCTGGGGGTGGAAGTTGTCAAACGTGTTCCCCCTCAGGTTCGCGGCACCGCGCTTGGCGGTTATTCGGCATTCCAGGATATTGCCTACGGGGTGAGTGGACCTCTGACCGGCCTGCTGGCGACTTCGCTGGGTTATCCCTCGGTATTTCTCGCCGCTGCGCTTGCCGCTTTTGGCGGGATTGTATTGACGCTGATTGCCTTTCGTAAATAACCTGACAAATAGCCCCTTAGTTTCTCCCGGGGCTATTATTTTATTCATGACTATGAGATGTAATGTTTTATATTTTTTATAAAAACATGTGCCAGGGCACAGAAAAAACATCTCGTTTTATTGATGTAACATATTCCACCAATATAACTTTTTGCATCGTTCCCATTCAATTTACGGGCTGTTATAGTCAGGCCATTACTATATTTACATATCTTATTCTGATACCACTATTGAGAGAAAGGAGAGAGGCATGGCTGGATTTAAAGCGGACTTTCTGTGGGGCGGCGCAGTAGCTGCACATCAACTTGAAGGTGGCTGGAAAGAGGGCGGCAAGGGCATCAGCGTGGCCGATGTCATGACCGCCGGCGCACACGGTGTGCCACGTGAAATTACCGATGGGGTATTACCGGGGAAAAATTACCCCAACCATGATGCGATTGATTTTTACCATCGCTACCCCGAGGATATTAAACTTTTCGCCGAAATGGGTTTTAAATGTTTCCGCACCTCGATTGCCTGGACACGTATTTTCCCGAAAGGCGATGAGCTGGAGCCTAATGAAGCCGGACTGAAATTCTATGATGATCTCTTCGATGAATGTCTGAAATATAATATTGAACCGGTGATTACGCTTTCCCATTTCGAGATGCCTTATCACCTCGTCACCGAATACGGTGGCTGGCGTAATCGTAAATTAATCGAATTCTTTGTCCGTTTCGCCAGCGTCGTCTTTACCCGTTATAAAAACAAGGTGAAGTACTGGATGACGTTTAACGAAATCAATAACCAGGCAAACTACCATGAAGACTTTGCCCCCTTCACCAACTCGGGGCTGAAATACGCGCAGGGTGAAGATCGTGAGCCGGTAATGTATCAGGCGGCCCACTATGAGCTGGTGGCAAGCGCCCTGGCGGTGGAAGCTGGGCATGCCATTAACCCTGATTTGCAGATCGGCTGCATGATCGCCATGTGCCCGATCTACCCCCTGACCTGCGCGCCGGATGACATGATGATGTCCGTCGCCGCCATGCATCGCCGTTACTGGTTTACCGATGTCCACGTGCGCGGTTATTACCCACGCCATATCCTGAATTACTTTGAGCGCAAAGGCTTCGACCTCGACATTACGCAAGAAGATTTGCAGATCCTGAAACGGGGTTGCGTGGATTATATTGGTTTTAGTTATTACATGTCTTTTGCCACCAAAGCCACGGCAGAAAACCCGCAGCTGGATTACGACGAGACCAAAAGTCTGGTGAAAAACCCGTACGTGAAAGCATCAGACTGGGGATGGCAAATTGACCCTGTCGGCCTGCGCTATTCGCTTAACTATTTCTACGATCTGTACCAGCTGCCGTTGTTTATTGTTGAGAACGGCTTCGGCGCTATCGATCAGAAAGAGAGCGACGGCTCGGTTAACGATCAGTACCGTATTGAATATATGCAGAACCATCTGCGCGAAATGAAAAAAGCCGTGGTCGAAGACGGTGTTGATTTAATGGGCTATACCCCGTGGGGTTGTATCGATCTGGTGTCTGCCGGCACCGGCGAGATGAAAAAACGCTACGGTTTTATTTATGTCGATAAAGACAACGAAGGTAACGGCACGCTTGAACGCAGCCGCAAAAAATCTTTCGCCTGGTATAAAGAAACCATCAGGAATAACGGCAGCGACCTGTAAGTTCAGATCCCCTCCATCCGGAGGGGATTTTTCTAGATAACAATCCACAGAACCGCAAAGGCGACCAGCAGGGCGATAAACAGCAGCCCAGGTCTGGCGGAGAGGTTCTTCACGCTCTCGATAACGGGCGCAAACAGCGGGTTATAAATCGGCTGAATATTGCGGGCTTCAGGTATGCTTTGCGACCGTTCCGCGCGGCGCAGGAAGACCTGGTTCAGGATGTCCTGCACCTGAGCTGTGGTCAGCACCGTTTGCGGCGTTGCCTGCCAGTTCTGGCGGGCATAATCATTCATCGTCTGCCATTCAGCGTCATCCAGCGGCTGCTTGAGCGCTACCTGCACCGTCTGTAAGGTCGGCGCGGTTTGCAGGCTTAAGGTCTGACGCGCCTGCAACCAGGTCATCAGCGGCGCAAAATGTTTCGCCGGGATCAACTCGCCACTTTTCACTCCCGACAGTTCCATCATGGATTGCCAGATAAGCTTCCCGGACTCGCCCGTTGCCGCGGCCAGTTTGGTGACCGCCTGATTAAGCGAGTTATGTTCCGCAGGCAATAAGGGGCGGTCGGTCGCCGGGCGCTGCTGAGGCTGAGGAACAGAGATCTGATTATTCTGCAGCAGCGTCAGCACCGTTTTAAGCTGCTGCGGCGTAAGCTGGCTTAAGGCTGTCTGGCCAAATTCATGGCGAATAAAATCACTGACCGCCTGGCGATTATTCCCCTGGCTGAGGAGTTCGGTGAGCTGGGAAACCACCTGACGGGTCGTGTGATTCTGCGTGGCAGTTTCCAGGCGCAGATTAAGATGCTGTTCTGCCGCCGGGAAATGACGCGACTGCAATGGCGCGTCGTTTTTAAGGCCTAAATCGTGTTTGATGCCCGCCCAGACCTCTGCACTTTGCTGTTGCGTCAGCGCCACCAGGCGCGTAATTAAACGCTCCAGCACCGTGCGTTGAATAGTGGAGAGTGGTTGCTCGCCGGCAACGCTGGTCGTGGGTGCCGGGTCTTGCCCGGGAGGGCGCGCGGGCGCGCCCTGGATGGGTTGCATCATGGAAATCCTCTGGGTATTGCGGGTATGCCTGGCGGCAAGATTATGGCACACTTGCGGGCTGAATTCCCGTACTCAAACAGGCCCTGTAACGTGAAAATCCTTGTTGATGAAAATATGCCTTATGCCAGCGATTTATTCCGTCGTCTGGGGGACGTGAAGGCGGTGCCGGGGCGTCCGATCCCGGTAGCTGAACTGCGTGATGCGGATGCGCTGATGGTGCGTTCGGTGACCAAAGTCAACGAAGCGCTGCTCACGGATACGGCGATTAAATTTGTCGGGACGGCAACCGCCGGCACCGATCATGTTGATGAGTCCTGGCTTACCCAGGCGGGGATTGCGTTTTCAGCCGCCCCTGGCTGTAACGCCATTGCGGTGGTGGAATATGTCTTCTCTTCGCTGCTGATGCTGGCCGAGCGGGATGGCTTTGCTCTGCGTGACCGCACTGTTGGTATTGTCGGCGTGGGCAATGTCGGCAGCCGACTTCAGGCGCGACTGGAAGCATGGGGCGTGCGCACGCTGCTGTGCGACCCACCGCGTGCGCAGCGGGGCGATGAGGGGGATTTCCGTACCCTGGATGAGCTGGTGCGCGAGGCGGATGTGCTCACGTTCCATACTCCGCTTTTCAAAGACGGCCCGTATAAAAGTTTGCACCTCGCCGATGAGGCGCTTATCCGGCGTCTCAAACCCGGCGCTATCCTTATCAATGCCTGCCGTGGCCCGGTGGTGGATAACGCCGCCCTGCTGCGCTGCCTGGATGCGGGACAGGCACTGAGTGTGGTACTGGACGTATGGGAGCCGGAGCCGGATCTCGATGTGGCCTTACTTGCAAAAGCCGATATTGGCACCGCGCATATCGCCGGTTACACCCTGGAAGGGAAAGCCCGTGGCACCACCCAGGTGTTTGAGGCATTCAGCGAGTTTATTGGCCAGCGTCAGCAGGTCGCCCTGTCGACGCTGCTGCCTGCGCCGGAATTTGGCCGCATTACGCTGCACGGCCCACTCGATCAGTCGGCCCTGAAAAGACTGGTTCATTTGGTGTATGATGTGCGCCGCGACGATGCGCTGCTACGAAAAGTAGCGGGCGTGCCGGGTGAGTTCGATAAGCTGCGTAAAAACTATCTTGAGCGTCGGGAGTGGTCATCGCTGTTTGTGCAGTGTGATGATGCCAGTGCTGCCGAACTTCTGCAAAAACTGGGTTTCAACGCCGTTCATCAAGCAACCCGTTAATGTCTTCTTAATGCTGCCTGGCGGATAATCTGCCAGGCATGCTTTTCTTTCTGGAGTAAATCACCATGTCTGAAGGCTGGAATATTGCCGTCCTGGGCGCCACGGGTGCCGTTGGCGAAGCCTTGCTTGAAACGCTTTCTGCCCGCGAGTTTCCGGTTGGCGAACTGTATGCGCTGGCACGCAACGAAAGCGCGGGTGAATCCCTGCGTTATAACGGAAAAACCGTCCGTGTCGAAGATGCGGCCCAGTTTGACTGGACCCAGGTACAGCTGGCGTTTTTTGTCGCCGGCGCACAGGCTTCTGCGGACTACATTGAAGAGGCGACCAATGCCGGGTGTCTGGTCATCGATACCAGCGGTCTGTTTGCGCTGGAGCCTGATGTCCCTCTGGTTGTGCCGGATGTAAACCCGTTCGTCCTTAGCGATTATCGCAACCGCAATATTATTGCCGTGCCTGATGCCCTGACCAGCCAGTTGCTGACGGCGTTGAAGCCCCTGATCGATGACGGTGGTTTGGCGCGCATTACGGTCACTAACCTGCTGTCGGTGTCGGCGCAGGGTAAACAGGCGGTGGATGCGCTGGCCGGACAGAGCGCCAAACTGCTCAACGGTATCCCGATCGATGAAGACGATTTCTTTGGCCGTCAACTGGCGTTCAACATGCTGCCGATACTGCCGGACAGCGAAGGTGTGGTTCCGGTAGAGCGTCGTCTGGTTGATCAGGTGCGTAAAGTTTTACAGGACGACGGGTTGATTATCTCCGCGAACAGCGTCCGCGCGCCGGTGTTTTATGGCCACGCACAGATGGTGAACTTCGAAGCGATGCGTCCGCTGGCGGCAGAAGAAGCCCGTGATGCCTTTGCCCGTGGCGAGGACATTGTGCTCTCGGAAGAGCAGGAGTTCCCGACTCAGGTTGCGGATGCTTCCGGCAGCGCGCATTTGTCCATCGGCTGCGTGCGCAACGATTACGGTATGCCGGAGCAGGTGCAGTTCTGGTCCGTTGCCGATAATGTCCGTTTCGGCGGCGCGTTGATGTCGGTAAAAATCGCGGAAAAACTGGTGCAGGAGTACCTGTACTGATGTCCGATGTTGTTGAAAAGCCGCTGATTAAAATCGCGCTGGGCATTGAATACGACGGGAGCAAGTACTACGGCTGGCAGCGTCAGCATGAGGTGCGTAGCGTCCAGGAAAAACTGGAGAAAGCGCTCTCTCAGGTGGCGGATGAGCCCATTAACGTCCATTGCGCCGGGCGTACCGATGCCGGGGTGCATGCGACAGGGCAGGTGGTCCATTTTGAAACCACCGCCGTGCGTAAAGATGCAGCCTGGACATTAGGTGTAAATGCGAATTTACCTGGAGACATTGCGGTTCGTTGGGTGAAACATGTCCCGGATGATTTCCATGCACGTTTCAGCGCCACGGCACGCCGTTACCGCTACGTCATCTACAATCATCGTCTGCGCCCGGCCGTGCTCGGTCAGGGGGTGACGCACCACTATCTGCCGCTGGATGCTGACCGCATGCAGCGTGCGGCGCAGTGTTTGCTCGGTGAAAATGATTTCACCTCGTTTCGTGCAGTGCAGTGCCAGTCGCGCACGCCCTGGCGCTTTATGATGCACATTCAGGTGCAACGATATGGCGCTTACGTCGTGGTCGACATTAAAGCAAATGCCTTTGTACACCATATGGTCAGGAATATTGTCGGCAGCCTGCTGGAAGTAGGCGCCGGGAACCAGCCGGAGAGTTGGATAGCAGAGCTACTGGCAGCTAAGGACAGAACGCTGGCGGCCGCAACGGCAAAAGCAGAAGGGTTGTATCTCGTCGCCGTGGATTACCCACCGCGTTTCGACCTGCCTGCATTGCCAATGGGTCCGTTGTTCCTCGCGGACTAGTCGCAATCAAACAAGGCTAAGGCAATATGGACGTCATATACTTTCTTATTGATTTCATCCTGCATATTGATGTGCACCTGGCGGAGCTGGTGGCGCAGTACGGCATTTGGGTTTACGCGATCCTGTTTCTGATCCTGTTTTGCGAAACAGGGCTGGTGGTCACGCCGTTTTTACCCGGTGATTCTCTGCTGTTTGTTGCCGGGGCGCTGGCATCGCTGGAGACCAATGACCTTAATGTCCACACGATGGTGTTACTGATGCTGGTCGCGGCGATAGCCGGCGATGCGGTCAACTACACGATTGGACGGGTGTTTGGCGACAAACTTTTCAGTAATCCCAATTCGAAAATTTTCCGCCGCGCTTATCTCGATAAAACGCATCAGTTTTATGAGAAACACGGTGGAAAAACGATTATCCTGGCGCGTTTTGTGCCGATCGTGCGTACTTTTGCGCCTTTCGTCGCCGGAATGGGGCATATGTCCTACCGTCATTTCGCCATGTTCAACGTGGTGGGGGCGTTCCTGTGGGTGCTGCTGTTTACTTATGCCGGTTACTTCTTCGGTACGCTGCCGGTGGTGCAGGAAAATCTTAAGTTGCTGATTGTGGCGATCATCCTGGTGTCTATACTTCCTGGTGTGATTGAAGTTATTCGACATCGTCGGGCGGCAGCGCGACAGGCAAAATAAGAACTCATCGGCGGTTCGACCACTTTTTTATCCCAAGTTTCGAACTGTTATGTTTTAATGTGCCCCATTTATGGGCTACCAGGTTCATGTATAAAGGTTATCAATGAGCTGGATTGAACGAATCAAAAGCAATATTACCCCCACCCGCAAGGCAAGCATCCCTGAAGGTGTGTGGACGAAATGCGACAGCTGCGGTCAGGTGCTTTACCGCGCTGAGCTGGAGCGTAACCTTGAGGTCTGCCCTAAGTGTGACCACCACATGCGAATGACAGCGCGTAATCGCCTGCATAGCCTGATGGACGAAGGTTCAATGGTGGAACTGGGTAGCGAACTTGAGCCGAAAGATGTGCTCAAATTCCGTGACTCCAAAAAATACAAAGACCGACTGGCGAGCGCGCAAAAAGAGACCGGCGAGAAAGATGCGCTGGTGGTCATGAAAGGCACTCTGCATGGAATGCCGGTGGTTGCGGCGGCGTTTGAATTCGCCTTTATGGGCGGATCCATGGGCTCTGTCGTCGGTGCGCGTTTTGTCCGTGCCGTTGAACAGGCGCTGGAAGATAATTGCCCGCTGATCTGCTTCTCTGCTTCCGGCGGCGCGCGTATGCAGGAAGCCCTGATGTCGCTGATGCAGATGGCAAAAACCTCTGCTGCGCTGGCGAAAATGCAGGAGCGCGGTTTGCCGTACATCTCCGTGCTCACTGACCCGACTATGGGCGGCGTTTCGGCCAGTTTCGCCATGCTGGGCGACCTGAACATCGCGGAACCTAAGGCACTGATTGGTTTTGCCGGTCCGCGCGTTATCGAGCAGACCGTGCGTGAAAAACTGCCGCCGGGATTCCAGCGCAGTGAGTTCCTGATTGAGAAGGGCGCGATTGACATGATCGTGCGCCGTGCAGAAATGCGCTTTAAGCTGGCAAGCGTGCTGGCGAAGCTGACCAATCAGCCTGCGCCGAATCCGGATGCGCCGCGGGAAACCCTGGTGGTGCCGCCGGCGCCGGATCAGAACGCCGAAGCCTGATAATACCGAAGGGCAGGGCCATCGCGGCGCTGCCCTTTTGTTTTTACAACGTCAAAAACCTACGGGCATCATGGAAATTAAACGCAATTTGCAAGCCACGTCGCCCCTCGCTGCGTGGCTTTCTTATCTGGAAAACCTGCACAGTAAAACCATCGACCTGGGCCTTGAACGCGTAAGCCAGGTGGCGGCGCGTCTTGACGTGCTCCATCCTGCGCCCTTTGTTTTTACCGTTGCCGGAACCAACGGCAAAGGTACGACCTGCCGTACTCTCGAATCCATTCTGCTGGCCGCCGGTTTCAGGGTCGGCGTGTACAGTTCGCCTCATCTGGTGCGCTACACTGAGCGCGTGCGTATCCAGAATGCTGAGCTTGCCGAAAGCGAGCACACCCGTTCGTTTGCGCAAATCGAGGCGCTGCGCGGTGAAACTTCGCTGACCTATTTTGAGTACGGCACCCTCTCCGCACTGTGGCTGTTTAAACAGGCGCAAGTCGATGTGGTTATCCTGGAAGTCGGTTTAGGCGGGCGTCTGGATGCCACCAACCTGGTCGATGCGGACGTGGCCGTTGTCACCAGCATTGCCCTTGATCACACTGACTGGCTGGGGCCGGATCGCGAAAGCATCGGTCGTGAAAAAGCGGGCGTGTTCCGGGCTGGCGTACCTGCGGTTGTGGGTGAAAGTGATATGCCGCAGAGCATTGCCGATGTGGCCAATGAGAAGGGCGCACAGCTTTTGCGCCGTGGCGTTGACTGGCAGTACGAGGTTACGGGCGACAGCTGGCGCTTTACGGATGCTAACGGCACGCTTACCGGGCTGCCGCTGCCTCAGGTCCCGCAGCCTAACGCGGCGACCGCCCTGGCAGCACTGCGCGCCAGCGGTTTAAACGTCAGCGAGCAGGCTATTCGGGAAGGTATTGCCACGGCGATTTTGCCAGGGCGCTTCCAGATTGTGCGCGAAAATCCGCGCGTGATTCTGGATGTGGCGCATAATCCTCATGCGGCGGCTTATCTGGCTTGCCGCCTCGGCGCAGAAGATAAAAAAGGGCGCGTGTTAGGGGTTATCGGCATGCTGCATGATAAAGACATCGCCGGAACGCTTGCCTGTCTGGAGCCGGTGGTTGATAGCTGGTATTGTGCCCCTCTGGAAGGACCGCGCGGCGCGACGGCGGAACAATTGATGGCGCACCTGCCTGCGGGTATGGCGTATCAGGATGTGGCCTCAGCCTGGCATGCCGCGATGGCGCAAGCGAAGACTGAAGATACGGTGCTGGTGTGTGGTTCATTCCACACGGTGGCGCATGTCATGGAAGCGATGGACGCGGGGAGAGCCGGTGGCGAGTAAGTTTCAGAACCGATTAATGGGTACCATTGTACTGGTCGCGCTCGGGGTGATTATTCTCCCGGGACTGCTCGACGGGCAAAAAAAACATTATCAGGATGAGTTTGCCGCAATCCCGCTGGTCCCAAAACCTGGCGATCGCGATGAGCCGGATATGATGCCTGCTGCAACCCAGGCTCTGCCGGCTCAGCCGCCGGAAGGGGCGGCAGAAGAAGTTCAGGCCGGGGATGCGGCAGCGCCATCGCTGGATGCATCGCGCCAGGCCGCCAGCGGGGCGACAAATCCTGAGATAACCACACCCGCACGTACCGAACAGCCTAAGGCCGTTGAAAAACCGCAGCCGAAGCCGCAGCCAGCCAAACCCGTTGAACAAGTGGCGACAACGCCGCCTGCCGTTGAGCAACCTGTGGCTGAAAAACCCGCGCCGACAGGAAAAGCCTACGTTGTGCAACTGGGGGCGCTTAAGAACGCCGATAAGGTGACAGAGATTGTTGGCAAACTGCGTGGCGCCGGGTATCGCGTTTATACGTCGCCGACCACTCCGGTGCCGGGTAAAATCACCCGTATTCTGGTTGGGCCGGATGCGTCGAGAGATAAGCTCAAAGGTTCGCTGGAAGAGTTGAAGCAGATTTCTGGTCTTAACGGCGTGGTGATGAATTACAGCGCTAACTAGTGTGCGGTTTGCGCCCCTCTCCCCTTTGGGGAGAGGGCCGGGGTGAGGGTGTAAAATAAGAATGCAAAAACACGCCCGAAGAGGCTAAAAAAGCGATGGCGTTGAATGTTTTTTCAGCGCCATTTTTATTTACGCGCGGGAAGGAAATCCCTACGCAAACGTTTTCTTTTTCTGTTAGAATTCGCCCCGAACTGGACGGCAGGGCGTTTAATCGTGGGACACATATGGTCTGGATTGATTACGCCATCATCGCGGTGATTGGTTTTTCCTGTTTGGTAAGCCTTATCCGTGGCTTTGTTCGTGAAGCGTTATCGCTGGTGACATGGGGCTGTGCCTTCTTTGTCGCCAGTCATTACTACACTTACCTGTCAGTCTGGTTCACGGGCTTTGAAGATGAACTGGTTCGCAACGGAATCGCCATTGCGGTGCTGTTCATTGCGACACTGATTGTTGGCGCTATTGTCAATTACGTAATAGGCCAGCTTGTGGAAAAAACCGGCCTGTCGGGTACAGACAGGGTGTTGGGGATCTGTTTTGGCGCGCTGCGCGGTGTGCTGATCGTCGCCGCCATTCTGTTCTTCCTTGATACCTTTACGGGCCTGTCGAAAAGTGATGACTGGCAGAAATCGCAGTTTATCCCGCAATTCAGTTTCATCATCAGATGGTTCTTTGACTATCTGCAAAGTTCGTCGAGTTTCTTGCCCAGGGTATAAGCTCTGAGATGTGGCTTAACGAGGAAAAGACGTATGTGCGGTATTGTCGGTATCGCCGGTTTTACACCGGTCAACCAGTCGATTTATGACGCGTTATCGGTGCTTCAGCACCGTGGCCAGGATGCTGCTGGCATCATTACTATTGATGCGAATAATTGTTTCCGTCTGCGTAAAGCAAATGGCATGGTCAACGATGTTTTCGAAGCCCGCCATATGCAGCGTCTGCAAGGGAACATGGGTATCGGTCATGTGCGTTATCCGACCGCAGGGAGTTCCAGCGCGTCTGAGGCACAGCCTTTTTACGTCAACTCCCCTTATGGCATCACGCTTGCCCACAATGGCAACCTGACGAATGCCCATGAGCTGCGCGCGAAATTGTTTGAAGAAAAGCGCCGTCACATCAACACCACCTCCGATTCAGAAATCCTGCTCAATATTTTCGCCAGCGAGCTGGATAACTTCCGTCACTATCCGCTGGAAGCAGACAATGTTTTCGCAGCGGTTGCGGCAACGAACCGTCAGATCCGTGGGGCCTACGCCTGTGTGGCGATGATTATCGGCCACGGTATGGTTGCCTTCCGCGATCCGAACGGTATTCGCCCCCTGGTGCTGGGTAAACGCGATCTCGGTGATGGTCGTACCGAATACATGATGGCGTCAGAAAGCGTTGCCCTTGATACGCTGGGCTTCGAATTCCTGCGTGATATCGCACCGGGTGAAGCGGTATACGTGACGGAGAAAGGTCAGCTGTTTACCCGCCAGTGCGCGGATAACCCGGTCAGCAACCCGTGCCTGTTCGAGTACGTCTATTTTGCCCGTCCGGACTCCTTTATCGACAAAATTTCCGTCTACAGTGCGCGTGTCAATATGGGTACTAAACTTGGCGAGAAAATTGCGCGTGAATGGGAAGATCTGGAAATCGACGTGGTTATCCCGATCCCGGAAACCTCCTGTGATATCGCCCTGGAAATGGCGCGTATCCTCGGCAAACCTTATCGTCAGGGGTTTGTGAAAAACCGTTACGTCGGTCGTACCTTTATCATGCCGGGTCAGCAGTTACGGCGTAAATCGGTGCGTCGTAAACTGAACGCCAACCGTGCTGAGTTCCGTGGTAAGAATGTCCTGCTGGTGGATGACTCTATCGTTCGCGGCACCACGTCGGAGCAGATTATTGAGATGGCGCGTGAAGCCGGGGCGAAGAAAGTGTATCTGGCCTCTGCAGCGCCGGAGATCCGCTTCCCTAACGTGTACGGCATTGATATGCCGACCGCGAATGAGCTGATTGCCCACGGTCGGGAAGTTGACGAAATCCGCCAGATTATCGGTGCCGATGCGCTCATCTTCCAGGATCTTAACGATCTGATTGACGCCGTCCGTGCAGAAAACCCGGATATCCAGCAGTTCGAATGCTCGGTCTTCAACGGGATTTATGTCACCAAAGACGTGAACCAGCAATACCTCGATTATCTCGATTCCCTGCGTAATGACGATGCCAAAGCCGTCCAGCTTCAGAACGAAGTGGAAAGCTTAGAAATGCATAACGAAGGTTAATCTGCCTTTAAGCGCCCTCTGCTGGTTGGGAGGGCGCTCATCAGTTGCAACTCCCTCCAGATTCCGGCAAAGTCTGCCTCAGTGTGAACAAAGGCGACAGTTATGAAACGACTCATTGTGGGGATCTCAGGCGCCAGCGGCGCGATTTATGGCGTGCGCTTGTTGCAGGTATTGCGCGACGTGGCAGAGGTTGAAACCCATCTGGTGATGAGCCCGGCCGCCCGTCAGACGCTCTCTCTTGAAACCAGCCTGACCCTGCGTGATGTGCAGTCGCTGGCTGATGTGGTTCACGATGTTCGCGATATTGCGGCCAGCATCTCGTCAGGCTCGTTTAAAACCGCTGGCATGGTTATCCTGCCCTGCTCAATCAAAACCCTCTCCGGCATTGTGCACAGCTATACCGACAGCCTGCTCACCCGCGCAGCGGATGTGGTGCTAAAAGAGCGCCGTCCGCTGGTGCTGTGCGTGCGTGAAACGCCACTGCACCTTGGTCATTTGCGCTTAATGACCCAGGCGGCCGAGCTGGGCGCGGTGATCATGCCGCCTGTCCCGGCTTTCTATCACAACCCGCAATCCCTTGATGATGTTATTAATCAGACCGTAAACCGCGTTACCGATCAGTTCGATATTGATCTGCCAACGGATCTATTCACCCGCTGGCAGGGGGCTAACGCCACAAAATAGTGCGCTGTGGCGGCGGATGCCCTTTTACAGGGCATTTTTGGAAGCCTGATCATATCCTCAACATTTAATTCCTTTTTTACCTTGTTAACACTCTGGTTCGTTCGGCCGACCTGCTATCTTTCACCACTAAGGTGAACTTGCAACCTTTCATTAACATATTTAACGCTTATGTTTTTTCGCGCGACGAAACTGGCATAAGACGTGCAAGGAAACAGTCAGCAACACACAACACAACGCACGATAATAAAATCAGAACACTTGAGGGTATTGTATGAAGAAGACGGTTATTGCTCTGTCTTTACTGCTGGGGCTGTCTGCGGCATCCAGCGTTTACGCAGCGCTTCCCCAAACTGTGCGCATCGGTACTGATGCGACATACGCACCGTTCTCCTCTAAAGATGCGAAAGGGGATTTTGTCGGTTTTGATATCGATCTCGGTAATGAGATGTGTTCCCGCATTAAGGTCAAATGCAGCTGGGTGGGTAGCGATTTTGACGCGCTGATCCCATCCCTGAAAGCGAAGAAAATCGACGCCATCATCTCTTCTCTCTCTATTACTGAGAAGCGCCAGCAGGAGATTGCCTTCTCTGAGCCGCTCTATGCCGCTAACTCCCGCCTGATCGCCACTAAAGGTTCGCCAATTGTACCGACTATCGAGTCGCTGAAAGGCAAACATGTCGGCGTACTGCAAGGCTCCACTCAGGAGGCTTATGGCAACGATATCTGGCGTAGCAAGGGTATCGATGTGGTGGCTTACCAGAACCAGGATCTGATCTACTCTGACCTGGCTGCAGGTCGTCTGGATGCGGCTTTCCAGGATGAAGTCGCGGCAAGCGAAGGCTTCCTCAAGCAACCTGCTGGTAAAGACTTTGCCTTTGCAGGCCCGTCCGTTAAAGACAAAAAATACTTTGGCGACGGTACCGGTATTGGTCTGCGTAAAGACGATACAGAGCTGACGGCGGCGTTCAATAAAGCCTTTGATGAAATGCGCAAAGATGGCACTTACGACAAACTGGCGAAGAAATACTTCGACTTTAACGTCTACGGTGACTAAGTCCCTTAGCAGGTCTTAATGCGATGCGCCATTTTGGCTCGCCAGAGTGGTGCATCATTAGTGGTGATGTCTCTTTTTGGTGCGTCGCCTGCACTAAAATGAAGCGCTACTGCATAACTAAGCAATAACGATGCAAAAAAAGCCGTCAGGCGGGCAGAATGCTTTGCCTTGCAGTGCCATATGATGGCACGATAGCGACACCGTATTCTTCTAATAAATCCCTTAGGAAAGACAGTCTGTTGAGGATATTTATGAAAAAATTGGTGTTATCACTTTCTCTGGTGCTCGCTATCTCCAGCGCTTCCGGCGCATTCGCAGCAATCCCACAAAAAATTCGTATCGGTACCGATCCTACTTATGCCCCCTTCGAATCGAAGAATGCGCAGGGAGAATTGGTGGGTTTTGATATCGATTTGGCGAAAGAGCTGTGCCAACGCATTAAAACCCAGTGTGTGTTCATTGAGAACCCACTGGATGCGCTGATCCCTTCGTTAAAAGCGAAGAAAATTGATGCCATCATGTCATCTCTCTCAATTACTGAAAAACGCCAGCAGGAAATTTCGTTCACCGACAAGCTGTATGCGGCGGATTCGCGTCTGGTTGTGGCCGCAAATTCGGATATTCAGCCTGAACTCGATAAGCTGAAAGGCAAGCGTGTTGGGGTTCTGCAAGGTACCACGCAGGAAACCTACGGTAACGTCCACTGGGCGCCAAAAGGCATCGAAATTGTCTCCTATCAGGGCCAGGACAATATCTATGCTGACCTGACCGCAGGGCGCATTGATGCGGCCTTCCAGGATGAAGTGGCTGCCAGCGAAGGCTTCCTGAAAACCCCGGTAGGTAAAGACTACAAATTTGGCGGCCCGTCAGTTAAAGACGAGAAGCTGTTTGGCGTCGGTACCGGAATGGGCGTACGTAAGGATGACAACGAGCTGCGTGAAGCGCTGAACAAGGCGTTTGCCGAAATGCGTGCCGATGGCACCTATGAAAAACTGGCGAAAAAGTATTTTGATTTTGATGTTTATGGTGGTTAATTCCACGCGTGTTTAACGTGCGGCCCCTCCTGATTCGGGAGGGGAAGAGACACGGCAAACATGACACACGACAGGACAGGCTGCATGCTGTACGGGTTTTCTCAAGTTATATTCAATGGCGCCATTGTGACGCTGGAGCTGGCTATCAGCTCAGTGGTACTGGCCGTCATCATTGGCCTGGCGGGCGCGGGAGCCAAGCTCTCGAAAAGTCGTCCGATGGCGCTTTTCTTCGAAGGCTACACGACACTGATTCGCGGCGTACCAGACCTGGTGCTGATGCTGCTGATTTTTTACGGACTGCAAATTGCCCTTAATGCGCTGACTGACGCGATGGGTATGGATCAGCTGGATATCGACCCGATGGTGGCCGGGATAATCACCCTCGGTTTTATTTATGGCGCTTACTTCACCGAGACGTTTCGTGGCGCCTTTATGGCGGTGCCGAAAGGGCATATTGAGGCGGCGACCGCCTTTGGTTTTACCCACACCCAAACCTTCCGCCGTATTCTGTTTCCGGCCATGATGCGCTATGCGCTGCCGGGAATTGGCAACAACTGGCAGGTTATCCTCAAAGCGACCGCGCTGGTCTCATTACTGGGGCTGGAAGATGTGGTCAAAGCGACACAGCTGGCCGGGAAAAGTACCTGGGAGCCGTTCTACTTCGCTATCGTCTGCGGCTTGATTTATCTGCTGTTTACCACTGTTTCCAATGGCGTACTGCTTCTTCTCGAACGTCGCTACTCCGTAGGTGTGAAGAGGGCTGACCTGTGATCGAGATTATTCAGGAGTACTGGAAGGCGCTGGTGTGGACAGATGGCTACCGCTTTACCGGGGTCGCAATTACGCTGTGGCTGCTGATTTCATCGGTGGTGATGGGCGGCGTTATGGCGGTGTTTCTGGCTATCGGACGCGTTTCCAGCAACAAATATATTCAGTTCCCTATCTGGCTGTTTACCTATATTTTTCGCGGTACGCCGCTGTATGTGCAGCTGCTGGTGTTCTACTCCGGTATGTACACCCTGGAAATCGTCAAAGGCACCGAGCTGCTGAATGCGTTTTTCCGCAGTGGCTTAAACTGTACGGTGCTGGCGCTGACGCTGAATACCTGTGCTTATACCACCGAGATTTTTGCCGGGGCGATTCGTTCCGTACCGGCCGGTGAAATCGAAGCGGCTCGCGCCTATGGCTTCTCGTCGGTGAAGATGTATCGCTCGATTATTTTGCCGTCGGCGCTGCGCATCGCGCTGCCAGCCTACAGCAATGAAGTGATACTGATGCTGCACTCCACGGCGCTGGCCTTTACCGCAACGGTGCCGGATTTGCTGAAAATCGCCCGCGATATCAACTCTGCCACCTACCAGCCGTTTACCGCGTTTGGGCTTGCAGCGGTGCTGTATTTGATTATCTCTTATGTGCTGATTAGCTTGTTCCGCAAGGCGGAAAAGCGCTGGTTGCAGCATATCAAACCTTCTTCGACGCACTGAGAACATCATGGCTGACAATAAATTAAACGTTATCGATCTGCACAAGCGCTATGGCGAACATGAAGTGCTGAAAGGGGTGTCACTGCGCGCAAACGCCGGGGATGTGATCAGCATTATCGGCTCGTCCGGATCCGGAAAAAGTACCTTCCTGCGCTGCATTAACTTTCTCGAAAAACCGAGTGAAGGCTCTCTCGTCGTCAGCGGCGAGAACATTAACCTGGTGCGCGACAAAGACGGCCAGCTGAAGGTGGCAGACAAGCAGCAGCTGCGTTCGCTGCGCACCCGTCTGACGATGGTGTTCCAGCACTTCAACCTGTGGAGCCATATGACCGTGCTTGAGAACGTCATGGAAGCGCCGATTCAGGTTCTGGGACTGAGCAAGCAGGAAGCCCGCGATCGCGCCATCAAATACCTGGCGAAAGTGGGTATTGATGAGATGCAGCAGGCGAAATACCCGGTGCACCTTTCCGGTGGTCAGCAGCAGCGTGTTTCCATTGCCAGAGCGCTGGCGATGGAGCCGGAAGTTCTGTTGTTTGATGAACCCACTTCAGCGCTTGATCCTGAGCTGGTCGGCGAAGTGCTGCGCATTATGCAGCAGCTGGCTGAAGAGGGGAAAACGATGGTGGTGGTCACGCATGAAATGGGCTTTGCCCGCACTGTTTCTACCCACGTCATCTTCCTGCATCAGGGCAAGATTGAAGAAGAGGGTGCACCGGATGAACTGTTCGGCAACCCGAAAAGCGCCCGTCTGCAGCAGTTCCTCAAAGGTTCACTGAAGTAACGCTTCGGCTACCGGCGTTCGTCGGTAGCCTTGACTCATCCAGCAGTTTTGAGACAGGGAAGAGCCTGTAATCCAGGCTTACAGGTTTCGCCATGCTGCGAACGAATTGTCCGCACGGATGTAGCGATAACGCAGGTAGCGGCCGCCATGGTCATTCATTAGCTTTTCCACCTGGACCCTGTGCGATCCGGGTGGAACATTGCTGTCCTGCTCGCAGAAAAACATCGTTCGACGTAGCTCATCATCATAAAAGCGCATACCTGTCTTACAGTTGCTGAAGCGGGAGGTGGATGGCCCTGGGTGGTGTATCGTAAAGGAGACGTTCCGGGTGACGCTCTCACTGGCCGTCAGCCGCACCCAGGCTTCTGGCGTCTGCCACAAGGTAATGCTGACCAGCAGCGTCGTGTAGAAAAAGGTTTTAAACAGCGTAAAAGATTCGCTTGCCAGCAGGCTGCCGCGCATCAGTTGTCGCCATGCGACAAACAGGCCAATTGCACAGGCTGCGGTGATGATTATCAGCGTATCTGGGGCATGGTCTTTCAGGTAAACCCAATGGCTGAACAATGCGGTAGCCATCATCCACCCTAACCACAGGCCCAGTAGCGTCAGAGCAATGATGCTGAGTCTCTTTTGTGAGTCGAAATAGTACGTCCCTGTTGCCACCTGTTATGCCTCTTTTTCCAGCCGGTAAACCCAGTCGTCGTAATCCACGCTATTGATTGTGAATGCCTTTTCCAGCATCTGCACACGCACAAAACCGAGTTTTTCCACTACCCGCACCGAGCCATGGTTATCTGCCAGCACCCAGGCATTCAGCGCGGTGATGGAGGTATGCCCAAAAGCGTAATCCTGGATGGCCGCCAGCGCTTCACTGGCAAAACCCTTCCCCTGTGCAAAAGGCGCGATGGAATAGCCGACATCGGCTTCCTGCGGGTGCTCAGTGCTGATATGCAGACCGATGTCGCCCAATGCTTCACCCGCGCGATCGCGGATGACAAAAGAATGCTGGTCGTGAAGATGCATGTTAAACAGGGTGCGAATATCTTGCTCAGTGGCAATCTCACCCATATAACGCATGACATCCGGGCTTTGGCGCATGGCGAGGAAAAAAGGCCAGTCAGCCTCGCTAAACGGCGAGAGCGTCAGGCGCGGGGTACTTAAGATCATTCAGGATGCAGTCCTTCCGGTGAAAAGTGCGTTAGCTTAGCACCGGAAGGGGGAGGGTAAAGACCTTAAATAAAGTGGGTTACCTCACCACATTTTGCAGTGCTTCTTCCAGATCAAACCAGCGAAAGCCAAAACCGGAAGCCTCCAGCCGTTTGGGCAGCGCCCGTTGACCGCCAAGCACCAGCACGGCAGATTCGCCCATCAGCAGACGCACGGCCGTTGCCGGAGCGCGGACAATCGCCGGGCGATTAAGCACCTGACCAAGCGCATGGGCGAACTGCTCATTGCGCACCGGCCAGGGGGAAACCATATTGAAGGGGCCACTCAGGTCGTTATTCAGCAACCAGATGATGCCGTTTGCCATATCATCGATATGGATCCATGCCATGTACTGACGGCCATTGCCAACCGGGCCGCCCAGCCCGGTGCGAAACAGAGGCAGCATTTTGCCGAGGATCCCGCCTTTGGGGGCAAACACCACCCCGGTCCGCAGCAAACAAACTCGCGTCTGCGTGCTTTGCGCCTCGCTGGCGATCTGCTCCCAGCGTGCGCAGAGTTGATGGGTAAATTCGTTATGCGCAGGCTCGTCCTCCGTCACCACCACCTCACCTGAATCGCCGTAGTAACCGACGGCGGAACCGGAAATCAGCACGGCAGGTGGGGTGCTGCTGGCGCGGATAAGATCAACCAGCTTTTGGGTTATCAACCAGCGGCTTTCGCACAGCCGCTGTTTTTGTTGCTCGCTCCAGCGTTTGTCGGCGATGGGTTCGCCCGCCAGATTAATGACTGCATCAATGTCGTTAAGGTCTTTAAGGTCATCCAGCTTATGCAGGAGAGTGACGCTGCTGCCCAGAATGCGTTGCGCGTTGGCGGGGTTACGCGTCACCACCGTGACTTCATGCCCCAGCCCCTGCAAACGAGGAATAAGAAAACGGCCAATCAGACCTGTACCGCCAGTGATCAGAATCTTCATGCAACCTCCCGGTTGCGCTTAACGTCGCCAGCTCAGGGTCATCGACACCGAATCGGCATAACGCAGCGCGTGAAGTTTATCGATTTCCACTTCAGCATATGTGACCCAATGATGTTCGCGTGCGATATTCAGCACATCCTGAGTTAATTTTTCCAGTAACGAGAAACGGTTACTTTCAACGTGCGCAATGATGTTCTTGGTCAGCGTGCGGTAGTTCAGGGCATCGTTGATATCTTCACTGGCACGGGCTTTGTCGGCAGGATAATGAATGGCGATATTGATAACGATATCCTGACGGTTGGCGATCTCTTCTTCTTTGATGCCGATAAAGGTACGCAGGCGCAAATTTTTGATCCGAATAATGGCGTCTGATTGTGACATTGCAATTTTCCTTCAGGTGACCAGGCAGCCTCATAATACACGAGGAAAACGACCGCGTTTGTCAGTTTCGCAGGCTATTCTGTACCTCTGAGTTGCGGCGAAGCGTGAATGTGTGAGTTTTCATCAAGTGACAGTTTTTACAAGACGTTATATTTTGTTGGGAAACCTAATCGTTGAGAGGATGTCATGAGCGAACCGGCAATAACCTTATGGTCAGATTCGGATTTTTTCTCCCCTTATGTCATGGCGGTTTACATTGCTCTGCATGAAAAGGGGCTCCCTTTTTCCCTTAAAACTGTCGATCTCGACAAAGGGGAAAATAATCAAAATAACTGGCGAGGTTATAACCTGACACGCCGTGTGCCGGTGCTGGAAATCGACGGTTTCGAACTGAGTGAATCTTCAGCGATAACCGAATATCTGGAAGAGCGTTTTGCCCCACCTGAATATGAGCGTATTTATCCTCATGACCTGCAAAAGCGCGCCCGCGCCCGCCAAATCCAGGCCTGGATCCGCAGCGATTTAATGCCCATTCGCGAAGAGCGGGGAACGGATGTGATTTTTGCGGGGGCTAAAAAAGCGCCATTGACGGCCGCAGGAAGCGACGCTGCCGCCAAACTCTTTGCCCTCGCAGGTGGGCTGCTTGCGCATGGCAAACCGAATCTGTTTGGCGAATGGTGTATTGCCGATGCCGATCTCGCGCTAATGCTTAATCGTCTGGTGATGCACGGGGATGAGGTGCCGGAACTGCTGGCGAATTATGCCGCCTTCCAGTGGCAGCGCTCATCGGTGCAGCGCTATGTCGCGCTCAGTGCCAAACGCGCAAATTAAGAGGTATGACAATGAAATTGATGTTCGCATCGGACATCCATGGCTCACTCCCCGCCACCGAGCGCGTGCTGGAGTTGTTTGCCGGGAGCGGTGCCCAGTGGCTGGTGATCCTTGGCGACGTGCTTTATCACGGCCCGCGTAATGCGTTGCCGGAAGGGTATGCTCCCGCGCAGGTTGCTGAGCGTCTGAATGAGCAGGCGTCGCGTATTATTGCGGTACGCGGCAACTGCGACAGTGAAGTGGATCAGATGCTGTTGCACTTCCCCATCACTGCTCCCTGGCAACAGGTTTTACTGCCTTCACAGCGACTCTTTTTGACTCACGGTCATCTGTTTGGCCCTGATAATCTCCCCGCACTGGCGACGGGTGATGTGCTGGTCTATGGTCATACTCATTTGCCGGTCGCCGAAAAACGGGGTGATATTTTCCACTTCAACCCAGGCTCAGTAAGCATTCCTAAAGGTGGTAATGACGCCAGCTACGGCCTGCTGGATGCGGGAATACTGAGCATAAAGGCACTCAATGATAATCGGGTTATTGCACAGGTGGCGATTAATCCGTAACTTACCGTTCAACTAAAAACGCGCCAACAGAGCGCCATGAAGAGACATTCCTGATGGTGGAACAGAATCATTTAGCAGACACCGAGTGGGTGGATATTGTTAGCGAGGATAATGAAGTCATTGCCCAGGCTACCCGCCAGCAAATGCGTGCGCAGTGCCTGCGTCATCGTGCGACCTACATCGTGGTGCACGATGGCATGGGTAAGATCCTGGTTCAACGTCGCACTGAAACCAAAGATTTTATGCCGGGCATGCTGGACTGCACCGCAGGCGGTGTGGTTCAGGCCGATGAAATTTTGCTCGACTCCGCACGCCGTGAAGCTGAAGAAGAGCTCGGCATTGCCGGCGTTCCTTTTGCTGAACATGGCGTCTTCTATTACGAAGATGAACATTGCCGGGTCTGGGGGGGATTATTCAGCTGCGTTTCCCATGGACCTTTCGCGCTTCAGGAAGAAGAGGTAAGCGAAGTCTGGTGGATGACGCCGGAAGAGATTACTGCGCGCTGCGATGAGTTTACGTCTGACTCTTTAAAAGCGCTGGCGCTGTGGATGAGCCGTAACGCCAGTAATGATGCCTCCAGACAAGAGAAGCCGGAAGACGCCGAGTAACGTTAACAGCTGTTGCGCAGGCAGAGCGTTGCCGTGACCGGCGTCTTATTCTGCCAGTTCTCATCATTAAGACGCGCCAGCAGCGCGCGTCCTGCCTCGACCCCAATTTTGCGATGCGGTACAGCAATGGTGGTCAGCGGCGGCTGGCATACCCGACTGACGTCGCTATCGCCAAAGCCAACGATCGCCAGGTCTTCGGGCACTTTAATCCGTCGACGCTGGCATTCATACAATGCGCCACAGGCGAGTTCGTCCGAGACACAGACCAGAGCATCCAGTTCCGGCCACGCCAGCAGAAATTCCGGCAACTGCGCAGTACCGGTGGAAAATACGGGCGGCGCTGCTGCGTTAATCACGCGATTGGGCGACATATGATGGCGCAGCATAGCCTTGTACCAGCCCTGTAAATGCTGCTGAAAAATCCACTGTTCCTGGTTGGCACACAATAAACCGATATTCTGATAGCCCCGCAGGATCAGCGTTTGCGTCAGTTCAAACATAGCGGCAACGTTGTCGATGCCAATATTCATATCAATAGGATCGGCCCGCACCGCCCCAATTTCCATGACCGGGATGGCTGCGTTTCTGAGCCAGTGTCTGACGTTGTCGCTGTGTTCCACGCTCAGCAGAATGGCGGCAGCAAGGTTAGAGGTCAGCAGCGTTTCGATCAGATTTTCTTCCTGTTCTAACCGATGCTGAGACTCCGCCAGCATTATCTGGTAACCCGCAGGTTGCAGGACAGATTGCAGTCCGGCAAACATTTCTGAACAGCCCGATTCCGCAAGGCCCGGCACAACCATGGCGATGGTATGTGAAGAGGCTGATGCCAGTGAGCTTGCCGCCATGTTGGGCATATAGCCAAGTTCGCGAACCGCTGCTTCAATTTTCTCGCGTAACTTGTCAGAGACTTGTTCCGGTGTTCTTAACGCCCGGGAAACGGTCATTGTGCCAACGCCAGCAAGCTGGGCGACATCCACCAGAGTCACTTTTCCTGTACTGCGCCGTTTTCGGGTAATAGACATTCTGATTCCTGCGAAGCCAATGATCTCAGAGGATTTTTAGTGATTATCATGATGTTTAGTTAAGCAGTATACGCCGGATAACAGCATTGTTGAGGAGAATTCGCCTGCTCTGTTAGATCTGATAGCGCTATCACATTTTATGATCCTTCACGTTGATAGCGCTATCTTTGTGGATTTAATCACAGTTAACCCTGGTTACCTTGCTTAAAGTCTGCTCATCTTATCCCTGACAAACGGAGAATGAGATGCTCACTCAGTGGCTTCATGATGAAACGCTACAGATACAAGACAGCCTGGAAGACTGGAGACGTGCGCTGGAAATTTGCGCCAGACCATTGCTGGATAGTGGAGTGATCACCCCCGAATATGTGTCGGCAATCATTTCGCAGCAGCAAAGACTGGGGCCTTACTATGTGATTGCGCCAGGACTGGCAATGCCACATGCACGCCCGGAGGATGGGGCCAAAGGCCTGGGACTTTCATTGCTGAAATTACGTCGAGGAGTCATTTTCAATACGGAGGAATTCGACCCGGTCGATCTTATTATTATGCTTGCGGCACCTGATAAACATAGCCATCTGGAGATGATTGCTGCCCTTTCTGAGTTATTTTCCAGTGATGACGATTTGCATAAGTTACATTGCTCAGACAGCGTGGAGGAGATTAAAAATATAATTATGAAGTTCTGATTTCATCATTTCTTTCATCTGTCGACATTATGCTTCAGGGCATCGTGCGATACGTACTTTACATAAAAAGGGAACAATAATGAAAATTATGGCAATTTGCGGGTCCGGTTTGGGCAGCAGTTTTATGGTGGAAATGAACATCAGAAAAGTTCTGAAGAAATTAAATATTGATGCTGAAGTGGAGCATTCAGATCTTTCAAACGCGACCCCTGGTGCGGCAGATGTTTTTGTGATGGCGAAAGATATTGCCGCCAGTGCCAGCGTTCCGGAAAGTCAGTTAGTTGTTCTTAGTAATATTATCGATATCAATGAACTGGAAGCGAAAATAAGCGCTTTCTTTGCCAACCGTTAACTTCATATCAGGCGAGGTGGATATGTTTATCCTTGAAACGCTGAACTTTGTCGTTGATATACTTAAAGTTCCTTCGGTGCTGGTGGGCCTGATTGCCTTAATTGGCCTGGTGGCTCAAAGGAAACCCTTTTCGGATGTAGTCAAAGGAACAGTTAAAACAATACTTGGATTTATTGTGCTTGGTGGTGGGGCAACGGTACTGGTTGGGTCGTTGAATCCTTTAGGGGGTATGTTTGAACACGCATTTAATATTCAAGGAATTATTCCAAATAATGAAGCTGTCGTCTCTATTGCGCTGGAAAAGTATGGTGCCTCTACTGCATTGATAATGGCATTTGGGATGGTGGCGAACATTATTGTTGCCCGCTTTACTCGCCTGAAATATATCTTCCTGACCGGGCATCACACCTTTTATATGGCGTGCATGATTGGCGTGATTTTAACAGTTTCGGGATTTGATGGTATTAGTCTTGTTTTTACCGGTTCATTGATTCTTGGTCTCGTAATGGCATTTTTTCCTGCTATTGCCCAGCGCTATATGCAACGTATTACCGGTAATGATGATATCGCATTTGGTCATTTTGGTACCCTGGGATATGTTCTGTCCGGGTGGATCGGTAGTCACTGCGGAAAAGGTTCACGATCGACGGAAGAGATGAATTTGCCGAAAAATCTGAGCTTCCTGCGGGACAGTTCTATCTCAATTTCACTGACCATGATGATTATTTATTTGATTATGGCAGTGTGCGCCGGTCGAGAATATGTGCAAGACCAGTTCAGCGGCGGGCAGAATTATTTGGTGTACGCCATCATAATGGCAATCACCTTTGCTGCCGGTGTATTTATTATTCTGCAAGGCGTGCGACTTATTCTGGCGGAAATTGTCCCTGCCTTTACCGGTTTCTCTGAAAAACTGGTGCCAAATGCCCGTCCAGCGCTGGATTGTCCGGTTGTCTATCCCTACGCGCCCAATGCGGTACTTATCGGCTTTTTATTCAGTTTTCTCGGCGGCCTGGTTGGCTTGTTTATGCTCGGCCAGATGAGTCTGGTGTTGATCCTGCCAGGTGTCGTACCTCACTTCTTTACAGGGGCCACGGCTGGTGTATTTGGTAACGCTACCGGAGGCCGTCGCGGGGCTATTCTCGGCGCATTTGCCAATGGAGTGCTGATTACATTTTTACCTGTCCTGCTCCTGCCTGTTCTCGGGGCTCTCGGCTTCGCCAATACCACATTCTCGGATGCGGATTTTGGTTTTGTCGGCATTGTTCTTGGCAACCTGGCGCGGTATCTGTCGCCAATGGCGATTACGGGTGTGGTGGTGGCAATCTTTGCATTGCTGGTGGTGTGGAACCTGATAGCGCAGGGTAAATCAGCCGCTAAAGGTACAGAGGAAGGCTCGGGGGCAAAGTAATGAAACATGTTGATGAATTACGGCAGTTTGCACGAGAGATCCGCGTTGCAACGCTTAAGTCACTGACGCATCTGGGGTTCGGGCATTATGGTGGCAGTATGTCCGTTGTCGAAACCCTGGCTGTATTGTATGGCGAAGTGATGCGTCTGGATCCCGCCAGTCCCGACTGGCCGGAGCGAGATTATTTCGTCCTGTCGAAAGGCCATGCCGGGCCTGCTCTTTACAGTACGCTGGCGCTGAAGGGCTATTTTCCCTTAGAAGAGTTGCTAACCCTCAATGAAAATGGCACGCGGTTGCCCAGTCATCCGGACAGGCTAAAGACGCCGGGAGTGGATGCGACGACCGGTTCGCTGGGGCAAGGGATCTCCATTGCTGCGGGCATGGCGCTGAGCCATAAGCTGGATGAGCGAGCAAACCGTGTGTTTTGTATCGTCGGCGATGGTGAGTTGAACGAAGGTCAATGTTGGGAAGCCCTTCAGTTTATTGCACACCACCGACTTAACAATCTGACGGTGTTTATTGACTGGAATAAGCAGCAACTGGACGGCAAGCTTGACGATATTATTTGCGCCTTCAATCTGGAGGAAAAATTCCGCGCCTTTGGCTTCGATGTAACTACCGTGAAAGGGGATGATATTGCGGCATTGCTTGATGCCGTGCAGCCGGCACCACCAGCGGATGCGAGGCCACGGGTTGTGATTCTTGACAGCATTAAAGGGCAGGGTGTGCCCTGGCTTGAAGGCCTGGATAATACACACCACCTGCGGCTGACAGGTGACATGCAACAGGCAATGGAGAAAGCGATTAAGCAACTGGAGGCCGGGCATGATTAACATTGCTCCTGAAGGTGGGAAAGACAGTGTTGAAATGCGTAAAGTTTACGCAGGTTTTGTCACACAACAGATTGAGGCGGGTAGGGAGATTATTGCCCTCGAAGCCGATCTGATGAGTTCAATGGCGATGGATGTCGTGCAGCAAAAATATCCTCAGCAGGTAATAAATTGCGGAATTATGGAGGCCAATGTTATCGGTACTGCGGCGGGGCTGGCACTGACGGGACGCACGCCATTTGTGCATACCTTCAGCGCATTTGCCAGTCGGCGCTGTTTTGATCAACTGTTTATGTCTGTCGATTATCAGCGTAACAACGTGAAGATTATTGCTTCTGATGCTGGCGTCACCGCGTGCCACAACGGTGGAACCCATATGTCGTTTGAAGATATGGGCATCGTGCGTGGACTGGCGAATTCGGTGGTTATGGAAGTGACTGATGCGGTGATGTTTGAGGATATTTTACATCAGCTTGCTCATCTGAAGGGTTTTTACTGGGTACGAACTATCCGCAAACAGGCCCTGACGGTTTATGGGGCCGGTTCGCGATTCACTATCGGTAAAGGGAATGTCGTGCGTGAAGGAACGGACATTACACTTATTGCTAACGGCATTATGGTTGCAGAGGCGTTGGCGGCAGCGCGGATCCTTGAAGACGAAGGGATAAGTGCGGCAGTGATCGATATGTTCACGCTGAAACCTATCGATCGTATGTTGATCAAAAATTATGCCGAAAAAACCGGCAGGATAGTGACCTGCGAAAATCACAGTATCCATAACGGTCTGGGGTCGGCTGTTGCGGAAGTTGTAGTTGAAAACTGCCCCGTCCCGATGCGGCGTGTTGGGGTGAAAGAGCGCTATGGGCAGGTGGGGACTCAGGACTTTTTACAGCAAGAGTATGGACTGACCGCGCAGGACATTGTGGCGGCTGCACGAGAGCTGTTTTAGGATGGGGGAGTAATAAAAAAGGCGACCACGAGGTCGCCTTTTTGTCGCAGCGTAAGATTACTGCTGCTGGGAAGACTGAATCGCCGTCAGAGCAATGGTGTAGACGATATCGTCAACCAGTGCGCCACGGGACAAGTCGTTAACCGGTTTACGCATGCCTTGCAGCATCGGCCCGATGGAGATCAGGTCGGCAGAACGCTGTACCGCTTTGTAAGTGGTGTTACCGGTGTTCAGATCCGGGAAGATGAACACGGTAGCGCGACCTGCAACCGGTGAGTTCGGCGCTTTAGATTTCGCTACGTCAGCCATTACCGCCGCATCATACTGCAACGGACCGTCGATCATCAGGTCAGGACGTTTTTCCTGTGCCAGACGAGTCGCTTCACGCACTTTCTCTACGTCGCTACCTGCACCAGAGTTACCGGTAGAGTAGGAAAGCATTGCCACGCGCGGCTCAATACCGAAGGCAATTGCGGAATCAGCAGACTGAATCGCGATTTCAGCCAGTTGTTCAGCGGTCGGATCCGGGTTGATCGCGCAGTCACCGTAAACATAAACCTGTTCCGGCAGCAGCATGAAGAACACGGAGGAAACAAGGGAGCTGCCCGGTGCGGTTTTGATCAATTGCAGCGGCGGACGAATGGTGTTCGCGGTGGTGTGAACTGCACCGGAGACCAGACCGTCAACTTCGTCTTGTTCCAGCATCAGGGTGCCGAGAACCACGTTGTCTTCCAGTTGCTCACGGGCAACCGCTTCGGTCATACCCTTGCTCTTACGCAGTTCGACCAGACGGGCAACGTAGCTTTCACGTACCACTTCCGGGTCAACGATTTCGATGCCAGTACCCAGTTCAACGCCCTGTGCTGCGGCAACGCGGTTGATCTCTTCCGGGTTACCTAACAGTACGCAAGTGGCGATGCCGCGTTCAGCACAGATAGCTGCTGCTTTAACGGTACGCGGTTCGTCGCCTTCCGGCAGAACAACGCGTTTGCCGGCTTTACGCGCCAGCTCAGTCAGCTGATAACGGAAGGCTGGAGGAGACAGACGACGGCTACGCTCAGAGGTTGCAGTCAGAGAATCAATCCAGTCAGCATTGATGTAGCTTGCCACGTATTCCTGAACTTTCTCGATACGCGCATGGTCATCAACCGGCACTTCCAGGTTGAAGCTTTGCAGGCTCAGAGAGGTCTGCCAGGTGTTGGTGTCTACCATAAATACCGGCAGACCGGTAGCGAACGCACGCTCACACAGTTTGGCGACACGCGGGTCCATTTCGTAGGCGCCGGTCAGCAGAACTGCGCCGATTTCTACGCCGTTCATTGCGGCCAGGCAGGCAGCAACCAGAACGTCAGGACGGTCTGCTGAGGTAACCAGCAGAGAACCTGCGCGGAAGTGTTCCAGCATGTGCGGAATGCTGCGTGCACAGAAGGTCACGGACTTCACGCGGCGGGTATTGATTTCGCCTTCGTTAACGATGGTCGCGTTCAGGTGACGCGCCATGTCGATTGCACGGGTAGCAATCAGGTCGAAGCTCCAGGGAACAACGCCCAGGATCGGCAGCGGGCTGGAGGCAACCAGTTTTTCTGCATCCACTTTGATGATTTTCGCTTTGGAAGAGTCATCAAAGATTTCGGACAGGTCAGGGCGAGTACGACCCTGATCGTCAACAGGTGCGTTCAGTTTGTTAACGATAACGCCGGTGATGTTGGTGTTTTTCGCGCCGCCGAAGCTGCTACGCGTCAGTTCGATACGCTCTTTCAACTGCTCCTGAGTATCGGTGCCCTGAGACATTACAAACACGATTTCCGCGTTCAGGGTTTTGGCGATCTCAAAGTTCAGCGACTGAGCAAACTGATGTTTACGCGTCGGGACCAGACCTTCAACCAGTACCACTTCAGCGTCTTTGCTGTTCTCATGGTAGCGTGCGACGATTTCTTCCATCAGCACGTCTTTCTGGTTGCTGGACAGCAGAGACTCAACGTAGCTCATCTTCAACGGCTCTGCCGCAGGCAGGCCGGAGTTGGTGCGTACGATGGTGGTGGTCTGGTCTGGCGCATCGCCGCCAGCACGTGGCTGGGCGATAGGTTTAAAGACGCTCAGACGAACGCCTTTGCGTTCCATAGCACGGATAACGCCCAGGCTGACGCTGGTCAGGCCGACGCTGGTTCCGGTAGGGATCAGCATGATAATACGGGACACGGTTAATCCTCTTCGTTTGCCGTCATTTTTGACGGGTTACAAAACAGCACCGCCAGCTAAGCTGGCGGTGTGTAATCAGGCAGTCAGACGGCTCGCGTCTTGCGCGATGACCAGCTCTTCGTTAGTCGGGATAACGACAGCAGGGCGGGTGCCTTCTTTGTTGATGAAACCGGAGTTGCCGAAACGGGCAGCCAGGTTACGTTCGTGATCAACTTCGAAGCCCAGCACGCCCAGACGGCCCAGGGAGAGTTCACGGACCATTGCAGCGTTTTCACCGATACCACCGGTAAAGACAACGGCGTCCAGACGACCATCCATCAGTGCAGTGTAAGAACCGATGTATTTCGCCAGACGGTGGCAGTAAACGTCCATTGCACGTTTAGCGTCTTCTTTATCTTTGTAGTTATCTTCAACATAACGGCAGTCGCTGGTGACTTCGGTCAGACCCAGCAGACCGGACTCTTTGGTCAGCATTTTGTTGATAGCATCAATGCTCATGCCCAGAGTGTCATGCAGATGGAAAATGATTGCCGGGTCGATGTCACCGGAACGGGTGCCCATTACCAGACCTTCCAGCGGGGTCAGACCCATGGAGGTATCAACACATTGGCCGTTACGGATTGCAGAAACGGAACCACCGTTGCCCAGGTGGCAGGTGATGATGTTCAGTTCTTCAACCGGTTTGTTCAGAACCTTAGCGGCTTCCTGAGTCACATAGAAGTGGCTGGTGCCGTGCGCGCCATAACGGCGGACGCCATGCTCTTTGTACAGTTTGTACGGCAGAGCATACAGGTAAGATTCTTCCGGCATGGTGGTGTGGAAAGCGGTATCGAACACAGCAACGTTTTTATCTTTCAGGTTAGGGAAAGATTTCAGCGCTTCAGCGATGCCGATCAGGTGTGCCGGGTTATGCAGCGGTGCGAAAGATGCTGCATCCTTAATGCCCTGGATAACAGAGTCATCAATAACCACAGAACTGGTGTATTTTTCGCCGCCGTGAACGATACGGTGACCGATCGCGGTGAGTTGTGCGGACAGTTCTGGTTTTTGTGCCAGAATAATGTTAACGATAAAGTTCAGCGCTTCGCTGTGAGCGGCACCTGCACCTAAAGCCGCTTCTTGTTTACCACCGTCAATTTTCCATTTGATACGCGCTTCAGGAAGATTGAAACATTCGGCTAAACCAGAAAGGAACTCTTCACCGTTGGCTGCATCGATGATGGCGAATTTCAGTGAGGAGCTACCGCAGTTCAGAACCAGTACTAACTTACTCGACATGGAAGTACCTATTTATGATACGTGGCTAAAAAAACGTCAGTGAGTCTCTCAGCGTAGCGCATGATGACGCTGACATTTATGATTAACATCATGCCGGAAACATTTTCTGGCATGATGAAAGAATACTTAAGATCTTATGCCATTTTGCTCAATTTACAGACAGTGGCATAATGGGCATCCAGTTTGACGATCGACCGGATCTTGTCTACGGCCCAATAAGGCTGGCACAGGATACCTGATACGATGTCCAATTGACAAAAAATTTTAACGTTGTCATAGATAGTTGTTGTTTTGCACAATTTTTTTAAATTTTATATGTGAAGTTGAGGTAAAGCCATGTCCACTTCAGAAAATCGGCCCGTAAGTTTTTTTGGATTGTTTAGCCGGGGTCAGCATTATGCGAAGACCTGGCCTATGGATAAACGCCTCGCGCCAATGTTTGTTGAAAGCCGCGTTATTCGTGCAACCCGCTATGCCAACCGTTTTATGCCACCGGTCGCCGTGTTCACCCTGTGCTGGCAAATCGCCCTTGGCGGTCAACTGGGGCCGGCCATTGCCACGGCACTCTTCGCCCTCAGCCTGCCGATGCAGGGATTGTGGTGGTTAGGTAAGCGTTCGGTCACCCCTTTACCGCCATCGATACTCTCATGGTTTTATGACGTGAGAGAGAAATTACAGGAAGCAGGGCAGGCGCTCTCTCCGCTCGAAGGTAAGCCGGATTATCAGGCGTTAGCTGACACGCTTAAGCGCGCCTTTAAACAACTGGATAAAACTTTCCTTGATGATTTGTGATTGATCATCGAAACAGTGAATAAAACAAGGCACAGTAACGTTCAGTTACCGTGTCTTTTTTTTAACCTGCAAAGCGCTACAGGAGTTGTAAGATGGAAATGACCAATGCCCAACGACTGATTTTATCTAATCAGTACAAAATGATGACAATGATGGATCCCGCCAATGCGGAACGTTATCGTCGCTTGCAGACAATTATTGAGCGTGGCTATGGTCTGCAAATGCGAGAGCTGGACAGAGAGTTCGGTGAGCTGAAAGAAGAAACCTGTCGCACGGTTATCGACATCATGGAAATGTACCACGCGTTGCATGTCTCCTGGGCGAATCTGAAAGATGCACAAACGGTTGATGAGCGTCGCGTGACCTTCTTAGGCTTTGATGCCGCTACCGAAGCGCGCTATCTGGGCTACGTTCGCTTTATGGTCAACATTGAAGGACGCTACGCCCACTTTGATGCCGGGACGCACGGCTTCAATGCTCAGACCCCAATGTGGGAAAAATATCAGCGCATGCTGAATGTCTGGCACTCCTGTCCGCGCCAGTATCATCTGAGCACCAACGAGATTAATCAGATTATTAATGCGTAAGGAGCGTCGAGTGCAGTGCAAAGGATTTCTATTTGACCTTGATGGCACCTTAGTCAACTCCCTGCCGGTTGTTGAACGCGCCTGGTGCGCATGGGCCGATCGTTTTGGTATTGCCCATCAGGAGGTACTTGATTTTATTCATGGCAAACAGGCGATAACCTCGCTACGCCATTTTATGGCCGGTAAACCTGAAGCGGAGATCATGGCGGAGTTCAGCCGTCTGGAAGAGATTGAAGCCAGGGATACCGACGGCGTGGCGGCGTTACCGGGGGCGGTGGCGTTGCTCAACCATCTCAACGCGTTGCAGATCCCGTGGGCCATTGTCACCTCAGGCTCCATACCCGTCGCCCATGCTCGTCACCGGGCGGGTGGGTTGCCGATGCCGGAAGTGTTTGTCACCGCCGAACAGGTGAAGCGCGGAAAGCCGGAACCCGATCCTTATCTGCTTGGCGCAAAACTGCTTGGCCTCGCGCCGCAGGATTGTGTGGTGGTGGAAGATGCCGCTGCGGGTGTGCTTTCTGGTCTTGCGGCGCATTGCCACGTCATTGCTGTTAATGTCCCTGCCGATTCACCTCGTCTTGCTGAGGTGGATTTGCTACTCAACAGGCTGGACGAGGTCACCGTGGTCAAGCGAGACGATGGTCTGGTCGTTGTGACCCAAAAAGACTGACACATGATTTAGCCCTGCATTGACGGGGCTTTTTTATGGCATGATCCATTACCACATAAAATATAAGGAAATGGTGTGAACGGTGAGCTTATCTGGGTTCTGTGTCTGTTGATGGTAGCCGTTGTGCTTTTTGCGACGGGTAAAGTACGCATGGACGCAGTGGCGTTGCTGGTGATCGTCGCATTTATTCTCAGCGGAACTCTGACGATGACGGAAGCCTTGTCAGGTTTTAGCGATCCTAACGTCATCCTGATTGGCGCACTGTTTATTATTGGCGAGGGCCTGGTACGTACGGGGGTGGCGACCAGTCTGGGGGCCTGGCTGGTGAAAATGGCGGGCAGCAGCGAAGTCAAAATGTTAGTCCTGCTGATGTTAACCGTCGCGGGTCTGGGGGCCTTTATGAGCTCTACCGGGGTGGTCGCTATCTTTATTCCGGTCGTGCTTAGCGTCTCGATGCGGATGCAGATCTCTCCGTCACGTCTGATGATGCCGCTCAGTTTTGCCGGGCTTATCAGCGGCATGATGACTCTGGTGGCAACGCCGCCGAATATGGTGATTAACAGCGAACTGCTGCGCGAAGGCCTGAGCGGGTTTAGCTTTTTTAGTGTGACGCCGCTGGGGCTGGTTATCCTGCTGATGGGCATCATCTATATGCTACTCATGCGTTTTATGCTGAAAGGCGAGAAGCAGGAACACCAGCGTGATAGCTGGAAGCGTCGTACTTTTCGCGATTTGATCAAAGAGTATCACCTTACCGGGCGGGCGCGTCGGCTGGCGATCCGCCCTGGCTCGCCATTGATCGGCCAACGACTGGACGATCTGCAACTGCGTGAGCGCTACGGTGCTAACGTGATTGGTCTTGAGCGCTGGCGACGATTTCGCCGGGTTATTGTCAACGTCAATGGGGTGTCGGAATTTCGCGCCCGGGATGTGCTGTTAATTGATATGTCGGCGGCGGATGTCGATCTTCGCCAGTTCTGCGCCGAACAACTTCTCGAGCCGATGGTTCTGCGCGGTGAGTATTTTTCCGATCAGGCGCTGGATGTGGGGATGGCTGAAGTGTCGCCGATGCCGGAATCGGAAATGCTCGGCAAAACGGTACGTGAAATTGGTTTTCGTAGCCGCTACGGCGTCAATGTGGTGGGCTTTAAACGTGATGGGGTGGCGATGTCCGGGGTGGTGGTGGATGAGCCACTGCAACTGGGCGATATTATTCTGGTGGTGGGTAACTGGAAACTGATCGGTCAGTTAAGTCAGTCCGGGCGTGATTTTCTGGTACTGAACATGCCCGTGGAGGAGAGTGCGGTCTCTCCGGCGCACTCTCAGGCGCCGCATGCGGTTTTTTGTCTGGTGTTGATGGTGGCGCTGATGCTGACCGATGAGATCCCCAATCCTGTCGCTGCCATTGTCGCCTGTTTGTTGATGGGCAAGTTTCGTTGTATTGACGCTGAGAGCGCCTACAAGGCAATTCACTGGCCGAGCATTATTTTGATTGTCGGAATGATGCCCTTTGCGCTGGCGTTACAGAAAACCGGTGGCGTTGATCTGGTGGTGAAAGGATTACTCGAATTTGGTGGGCAATATGGGCCGTATATGATGTTGATCTGTCTGTTTGCGATGTGTTCAACCATCGGCCTGTTTATTTCGAACACCGCCACTGCGGTATTAATGGCTCCCATTGCGCTGGCAACGGCTAAATCCATGGCGGTGTCGCCTTATCCTTTCGCTATGGTCGTGGCGATGGCTGCTTCAGCGGCATTTATGACGCCCGTGTCATCTCCGGTCAACACGCTGGTGCTGGGGCCCGGAAACTATCAGTTCAGCGACTTTGTGAAAATCGGCGTGCCTTTCACCTTACTGGTGATGGTGGTCTGCGTGTTGCTGATCCCGGTGCTGTTCCCATTCTAAAAACATCCCCGGTAAGTAACCCTTTACCGGGGGAATGAAAATATCTACAGGGGAGAATCCTGGCTTATTTCATCGAGCGACAAATGGAAGCTCGGTACAAACACCTGCATAAAATAGTCCATTTCCGGGCTGCGTCGGGCTTCGAGTGTCTTTTCCAGACGCGACTTCGCCAGACGAAATTCATTATTTCCGGCGGATAATTCTTCCAGGCACTTTAGATAAGCGCAAAGGGCATCCGCCTGTTTAACGATCAATTTTTCATCAGCAGTGTAATTATGTTCATCGATAAGCGGAGAGAATATATCGCGTAATTCCTCCGGCACCATTTCCACCAGTTTCTGCTGAGCAATTTTTTCTATCGCTTTGTATTCCTGGGCAATCTGGGTATTGAAATATTTGACCGGCGTGGGTAAATCCCCGGTAAGCACTTCTGAGGCATCATGGTACATCGCCAGCAGGGCAATACGCTCTGCATTAAGTTTACCGTCGAATTTACGATTTTTAATGGCGGCCAGGGCGTGAGCGACCATGGCGACCTGAAGACTATGCTCTGAGACGTTTTCGGTACGGACGTTACGCATCAGGGGCCAGCGATTGATAAGTTTGAGACGGGATAAATGCGCGAAGAAATGGCTCTGACTCATAAATGACCTTGTCTGTGACTGCGACGGTAGGTCATTGTGCGCAGAGTCGGGGGAAGATGCAAATCTTCCCCCGACACTATTACTGGTGGTAACCGGACAGGAATCGACCAAATCGAGTGATGGCCATTTCCAGATCGTCAACACGCGGCAGGGTCACAATACGTACGTGATCCGGCCATGGCCAGTTGAAGGCCGTTCCCTGAACCAGCAGGACTTTTTCCTGGAGCAGAAAATCGAGAACCATCTTCTGGTCATCAAAAATATTAAAACGTTTGGCATCAATTTTCGGGAACATATACAGCGCGCCCTGAGGTTTCACACAGGAAACGCCGGGGATTTCGTTAAGCAATTCCCATGCGCGGTTACGCTGCTCATAAAGGCGTCCGCCCGGCACAATAAATTCACTGATGCTCTGATAGCCGCCGATCGCCGTCTGGATCGCGTGCTGAGCCGGTACGTTGGCGCACAGACGCATGGAGGCCAGCATCTCCAGACCTTCGATATAACCTTTTGCATGCTTTTTCGGTCCGTTCAGAACCATCCAGCCCTGACGGAAGCCTGCCACACGGTAGGTTTTAGACAGCCCGTTAAAGGTGATGGTGAACAGATCCGGCGCCAGAGCGGCAATGGAGTGGTGTTCCGACGCATCGTAAAGGATTTTGTCATAAATTTCGTCGGCGAAAATGATGAGATTATGCTGGCGGGCAATCTCAACAATCTCCATCAACAACTCTTTCGAGTAAACCGCACCGGTGGGGTTGTTCGGGTTGATGATGACGATTCCACGGGTGCGCGGCGTTATTTTGGCGCGAATGTCGTCGAGATCCGGGAACCAGCCTGCGGATTCGTCACACAGGTAGTGCACGGCTTTGCCGCTCGACAGCGATACGGCAGCTGTCCACAGTGGATAATCAGGCGCCGGAACTAACATTTCGTCGCCGCTGTTTAACAAAGCCTGCATTGATTGCACGATCAGCTCAGACACGCCGTTGCCGATGTAGATATCCTCAACGGTAACGTCCCGCATGCCACGCGCCTGATAATGCTGCATGATGGCTTTGCGCGCGGAATACAATCCTTTTGAGTCACAGTAGCCCTGCGATGTCGGCAAGTTGCGGATCACATCGACCAGAATCTCATCCGGCGCGTCAAAGCCGAAAGGCGCCGGGTTACCGATGTTTAGTTTAAGAACTTTGTTGCCTTCTTCTTCAAGGCGTTTCGCCTCTTTAAGAACCGGCCCACGGATGTCATAACAGACATTATCTAACTTGCTGGATTTTTCGATGGAGGACATGAACTTTGGACCTTTTAGCTGTGAATGCCACTCCCTGCCATGGAAGTCAGCACCGAATAATGTACTCCCACGACGGCGGGTTTTGAAGGGTGGACAGGAGAAGATTTTGCCTTAACCACATTGTATTTAGCGTCTTTTCAACTGATTTTATTGCTTAAATCTCTATGTTTTCAGGTTAAAACACTATAAGTTAGTGATTAGATTCGCCATCTTAATTTTGTTGCGAATTTTATGCTAAAAAAAGATGGCTGTTTAGTGCGGACAGGCGCCTGGCGAAAAGGCAGCAGGTGGCTGGAGAGGTAAAGCTGAATGAGAGTGGATTGCAAAATCAAAGCAATCATCAATGGTAAACGACTAATCTGTAAAACCATTGTTAAGTATTATTAATCGATAGCGCTATTCAACTTTTATGTATATTTAATATTGCGAATGGTAACGATGACTAACTCTAATATTAATAAGATTAAATAGCTCGCGAGATAAATTTTTATGCATCAGATTAATCGCAATAGTGCTTATAAATATAATAGTTTTAGGTTAAAATGCCTTTCGGAAATGGTGTGCCAGGAGAGCCCTCGCTTGCTTTGTGGACTATTTCTATATATTAGTTGTCGGTTATTACTTGTTTTGACTCCCGGTTAGCCATATGTATTGGCTGTATATGACAGGTCTGTCATCTACGGCTGATAATGTTGCAAAAAAATGCTTTTTCCTTAAAAGGATTAACAAGTATTCGTATGGTATATATATTCGAAAGGAAAGGGAGTATGCAAAATAAAGACGTTGCGTTCGTCGTGGGCCAAACGGCGAACTATAAACACCAGAACTTTCAGTCAGATTGACCTGGGCTATAACTCTGCTGGATGCACTTTTAAAAGGGAATTGCTTAAATCTTACGCGCACAGCATAAACCCGGGTAACTCCGAGTGAGGAACCCGTAAGTGAAAATTTATGATAAATGCAAATCGTCCGATACTGAATCTCGACCTCGATCTGCTGAGAACCTTCGTTGCGGTCGCTGATTTGAATACGTTCGCTGCGGCGGCTGCCGCAGTTTGTCGCACCCAGTCTGCGGTCAGTCAGCAAATGCAGCGACTGGAACAGTTGGTCGGAAAAGAGCTTTTTGCCCGTCATGGCCGTAATAAGCTACTCACCGAACACGGTATTCAGTTACTGGGCTACGCCAGAAAGATTTTACGCTTCAATGATGAAGCATGTACTTCGCTAATGTTTAGTAATCTGCAGGGCGTGCTAACGATTGGTGCTTCTGATGAATCGGCAGATACCATTTTGCCATTCCTGCTCAATCGCATTAGTTCTGTTTATCCAAAACTGGCACTGGATGTCCGCGTGAAACGGAATCCTTTTGCCGGCGACAGGTTGCAGGATGATGATGTCTCACTGATTGTCACCACCAATCGGCCAGAGCATTACGATTGCCTGAAACTGAGAACGTCACCCACCCACTGGTACTGTTCAACGGAGTTTGTGCTCCAGAGAGGGGAGGCTGTGCCTCTGGTCTTGCTTGATGAACCCAGTCCTTTCCGCGACATGATCATCAATGAGCTCAATGCAGCCGATATTCCCTGGCGGATAGCTTATGTGGCTTCTACACTGTCGGCAGTAAAAGCGGCGGTAAAAGCAGGTCTGGGCATTACCGCACGGCCAGTTGAGATGATGAGTCCTGATCTGCGCGTGCTGGGGAAAACCGATGGATTGCCGCTGCTTCCTGAAACGGAATATTTGCTCTGCTTCAATCCCCAGAGTCAGAATGAACTGGCGCAGGTTATTTTTCAGGCGATGGAGCACTACCAGAATCCGTGGCAATACGGTACCAGCGCTACCGATGGGGGTGGCGACTCTTTAGTCGTCGAGGGGGATTTTGGGTAACAAGGATGCCAAAAACTGGTAACAAAATGTAAGTGTAAAAATGAACCGCTGGCAATCAAATTGCTGTCATCGGTTCATTTTTTGCACAAATTGCAGTCAGAAATTGATCTTTATCGTAAATTTATTCATTAAATCAATTAGTTAACCTCAATTCCTCCGCAAGCTCTCCGCATGTTCTATAGTTTTTAGTGATGCTGCTCCATGTTAAAAATCTAGCCGTTTTGTTGCCGTTTTTAGAGTTGAATTAACAAAAGCGTGTCTCAGATCAAGAAAATACTCCCACAGAGGGGGAGGAATCCTTGCAAAATCCTGTCAAAATAAGAGGGTAATTTTTGTAAAACCTCACAACGGACACGATTCAACACCGAAAAAGTTCATGGACTTCATTGAGGTTGAAGCAAAAAACGGCATTAAATGTTAATGGATTGCTGCCGATGTAAACTAATGTGAGGAAACTTTTGTTAAAGTTGACAAAAGGTTATAGAAAGGAGTAAAAACCCACATCGTTTGACTGACTTAGTCAAATTCTTACTTAACGTGTGGTTTTATTCCTCCCATGAATCGATGTAGCGCCATCTGCCGAGAAGAGCAGAGCATTCAGCGCTACCTTTTGAGCTAAGCAATGCGTATGTCAACATCCACTGAAATCATCGCTCATCATTGGGCATTCGCTGTCTTTCTTATTGTCGCTATTGGCCTGTGCTGCCTGATGTTAATCGGTGGCTGGTATCTGGGCGGTCGCGCGCGCGCAAGACACAAGAACGTTCCTTTCGAATCCGGTATCGATTCGGTGGGCACCGCACGCCTGCGCCTCTCTGCCAAGTTCTATCTGGTGGCCATGTTCTTCGTCATCTTCGACGTGGAAGCACTCTATTTATACGCATGGTCAACCTCCATTCGCGAGAGTGGTTGGGTCGGTTTTGTCGAAGCCGCAATTTTCATTTTAGTGTTACTGGCCGGTCTTTTTTATCTGGTGCGAATCGGTGCGCTGGACTGGACGCCTTCGCGTTCACGCCGCGAACAGATCAATCCTGAAACCAGCAGCTACACTAATCGTCAACGCTAACCGCGAGGCAATAAGATGGATTATACGCTCACCCGCATAGATCCCAACGGTGAGAACGACCGTTACCCCCTGCAAAAACAGGAGATCGTAACCGACCCCCTGGAGCAAGAAGTTAACAAAAGTGTCTATATGGGCAAGCTCGAGAATGCCCTGCACGATATGGTCAACTGGGGCCGTAAAAACTCAATCTGGCCATACAACTTCGGCCTGTCCTGCTGTTATGTCGAGATGGTGACCTCCTTTACCGCCGTGCATGACGTGGCCCGTTTTGGCGCCGAAGTACTGCGTGCTTCTCCGCGTCAGGCCGATTTGATGGTTGTGGCGGGAACCTGCTTTACCAAGATGGCCCCGGTTATTCAGCGTTTGTATGACCAGATGCTGGAGCCTAAATGGGTTATCTCGATGGGCGCATGCGCTAACTCCGGCGGAATGTATGACATTTACTCCGTGGTGCAGGGCGTCGATAAATTTATTCCGGTGGATGTTTATATCCCCGGCTGCCCACCGCGTCCGGAAGCCTATATGCAGGCGCTGATGCTGTTGCAGGAATCTATTGGTAAAGAACGTCGCCCGCTGTCGTGGGTGGTTGGCGATCAGGGTGTATACCGCGCCAATATGCAGTCGGAACGCGACCGCAAACGCGGTGAGCGTATTGCAGTCACCAATCTGCGTACGCCTGACGAGATTTAATTTGCGCCTGCGGTTATGGCATAAAAATTCGCATTTTAATAATCAACTAACGCGAAGCCATACCTGACAGTCACCACGGAAATTTTGCAATGGTGAACAATATGACTGACTTAACCGCGCAAGAAGCCACATGGCAGACCCGGGATCACCTTGATGATCCGGTCATTGGCGAGCTGCGCAACCGTTTTGGGCCGGATGCCTTTACCGTTCAGGCGACCCGCACCGGGGTGCCGGTTGTTTGGGTGAAGCGCGAACAGTTACTGGAAGTTGGCGATTTCCTTAAGAAGCTGCCAAAACCTTACGTCATGCTGTTTGATTTACACGGCATGGACGAACGTCTTCGCACGCACCGCGCGGGTTTACCTGCCGCGGACTTCTCTGTTTTCTACCACCTGATTTCCATTGAACGCAATCGCGATATCATGCTCAAGGTGGCCTTGTCTGAAAACGACCTGCGTGTACCGACATTCACCAAACTTTTCCCCAACGCCAACTGGTATGAGCGTGAAACCTGGGAAATGTTTGGTATCGATATTGAAGGCCATCCACACCTGACGCGCATCATGATGCCGCATACCTGGACCGGCCATCCGCTGCGTAAAGACTATCCGGCGCGCGCCACCGAGTTCGATCCGTTTGAGCTGACCAAAGCCAAACAGGATCTGGAAATGGAAGCGCTGACCTTTAAGCCGGAAGACTGGGGCATGAAGCGTGGCACCAACAACGAGGACTTTATGTTCCTCAACCTTGGTCCAAACCACCCGTCTGCGCACGGTGCATTCCGTATTGTCCTCCAGCTTGATGGTGAAGAGATTGTCGATTGTGTTCCGGATATCGGTTACCACCACCGTGGCGCTGAGAAGATGGGCGAACGTCAGTCCTGGCACAGCTACATTCCCTATACCGACCGTATCGAATACCTCGGCGGTTGCGTGAATGAAATGCCTTACGTGCTGGCGGTAGAAAAACTGGCGGGTATTACCACGCCGGATCGCGTTAACGTAATCCGCGTGATGCTCTCCGAGCTGTTCCGCATCAACAGTCACCTGCTGTATATCTCCACCTTTATTCAGGACGTAGGGGCAATGACCCCGGTGTTCTTCGCCTTTACCGACCGACAGAAAATCTACGATCTGGTGGAAGCGATCACCGGTTTCCGTATGCACCCGGCCTGGTTCCGTATTGGCGGCGTGGCGCACGACCTGCCACGCGGTTGGGATCGTCTGCTGCGCGAGTTCCTCGACTGGATGCCGAAACGTCTGGCCTCTTACGAGAAAGCGGCGCTGCGTAACACCATTCTGAAAAGTCGTTCTCAGGGTGTGGCGGCGTATAACGCCAAAGAAGCGCTGGAGTGGGGCACCACCGGTGCTGGCCTGCGCGCTACCGGGATCGACTTCGACGTGCGTAAGGCGCGTCCATACTCTGGCTATGAGAACTTCGACTTTGAAGTGCCGGTGGGCGGCGGGATTTCTGACTGCTACACCCGCGTGATGCTGAAAGTGGAAGAGTTGCGCCAGAGTCTGCGCATCCTCGAACAGTGCCTCAAGAATATGCCGGAAGGCCCGTTCAAAGCGGATCACCCGCTGACGACGCCGCCGCCGAAAGAGCGCACGCTGCAACATATCGAGACCCTGATCACTCACTTCCTGCAAGTTTCGTGGGGGCCGGTGATGCCAGCCAACGAATCCTTCCAGATGATTGAAGCGACGAAGGGGATCAACAGTTACTACCTGACCAGCGACGGCAGCACCATGAGCTACCGCACCCGTATTCGTACCCCGAGCTATGCGCATTTGCAGCAGATCCCGGCGGCGATCCGTGGCAGCCTGGTGTCAGACCTTATCGTCTATCTGGGTAGTATCGATTTTGTTATGTCAGATGTGGACCGCTAATTATGCACGAGAATCAATTACCAGAAACCGAGGCTTTTGAGCTGAGTGCGGCAGAGCGTGAGGCGATTGAGCACGAAAAGCACCACTACGAAGACCCGCGTGCGGCGTCCATTGAAGCGCTGAAAATCGTTCAGAAACAGCGTGGTTGGGTGCCGGATGGCGCAATTTATGCCATCGCGGATGTGCTGGGTATTCCGGCAAGCGATGTCGAGGGTGTCGCTACGTTCTACAGCCAGATTTTCCGTCAGCCTGTCGGTCGCCATGTGATTCGCTATTGCGACAGTGTGGTCTGCCACATTACGGGTTATCAGGGCATCCAGGCAGCACTTGAGAAAAAACTCAATATCAAGCCGGGTCAGACGACCTTCGACGGTCGCTTTACCCTGTTGCCGACCTGCTGTCTGGGCAACTGCGATAAAGGCCCGAACATGATGATTGATGAGGATACTCACAGCCATCTGACGCCGGAAGCCATCCCTGACTTGCTGGAGCGGTATAAATGAAAAACGTTAACCGTACTCCCGAAACCCATCCGCTGACCTGGCGTCTGCGTGATGACAAACAGCCCGTGTGGCTGGATGAGTATCAAAGCAAAAACGGTTATGCCGGTGCACGTCGCGCCCTGACGGGTATGGCGCCGGACGAGATCGTCAACGAGGTAAAAGACGCCGGGCTGAAAGGCCGTGGCGGTGCAGGCTTCTCCACCGGTTTGAAGTGGAGCCTGATGCCGAAAGACGAATCCATGAACATCCGTTACCTGCTGTGTAACGCCGATGAAATGGAGCCGGGCACCTACAAAGACCGCCTGCTGATGGAGCAACTGCCGCATCTGCTGGTGGAAGGTATGCTGATTTCCGCGTTCGCGCTCAAAGCGTACCGGGGCTATATCTTCCTGCGCGGTGAGTATATTGAAGCGGCGGTGCATCTGCGCCGGGCGATTGCCGAAGCGACCGAAGCCGGTTTGCTCGGCAAGAATATTCTCGGCAGCGGCTTTGATTTTGAATTGTTTGTTCACACCGGGGCAGGGCGTTACATCTGCGGTGAAGAGACCGCACTGATTAACTCCCTCGAAGGTCGTCGTGCCAACCCACGTTCCAAGCCGCCGTTCCCGGCGAGTTCCGGCGTCTGGGGTAAACCGACCTGCGTCAACAACGTCGAAACCCTGTGTAACGTCCCGGCGATCCTGGCCAACGGCGTTGAGTGGTATCAGAACATTTCGACCAGCAAAGATGCTGGCACAAAACTGATGGGCTTCTCCGGCCGCGTGAAGAATCCAGGCCTGTGGGAGCTGCCATTTGGCACCACTGCCCGTGAAATCCTTGAGGATTATGCCGGTGGCATGCGCGACGGTCTGAAGTTCAAAGCCTGGCAGCCGGGTGGCGCAGGGACTGACTTCCTGACCGAATCACATCTCGACCTGCCGATGGAATTTGAAAGCATCGGTAAAGCGGGCAGCCGTTTAGGTACCGCGCTGGCGATGGCGGTAGACCACGAGATTGGTATGGTGCCGCTGGTGCGCAATCTGGAAGAGTTTTTCGCCCGTGAATCCTGCGGCTGGTGTACGCCATGCCGTGATGGTTTGCCGTGGAGCGTAAAAATTCTGCGCGCGCTTGAGCGTGGCGAAGGCCAGCCTGGTGATATCGAGACACTTGAGCAACTGTGTCGATTCCTTGGGCCGGGTAAAACCTTCTGTGCCCATGCGCCAGGTGCCGTTGAGCCACTACAAAGCGCGATTAAATATTTCCATGAAGAATTCGAAGCAGGCATCAAGCAGCAGTTCAGCAATACCAACGCCATTGGCGGTATTCAGCCGAACCTGCTGAAAGCGCGCTGGTAATGAACAGAATTTCATAAATTTGGAAGCATGCTAATGGCTACTATTCATGTAGACGGCAAAGAATACGAGGTAAACGGTGCGGACAACCTGTTACAGGCATGTCTGTCGCTGGGCCTTGATATTCCTTATTTTTGCTGGCATCCGGCGCTGGGCAGCGTGGGTGCGTGCCGCCAGTGTGCGGTGAAGCAATATCAGAACGCGGAAGACACGCGTGGTCGCCTGGTGATGTCCTGTATGACACCGGCAACCGAAGGCACCTTTATTTCCATCGATGATGCAGAAGCGAAACAGTTCCGTGAGAGCGTCGTTGAGTGGTTGATGACCAACCACCCACACGATTGCCCGGTCTGTGAAGAAGGGGGCAACTGCCACCTGCAGGATATGACCGTGATGACGGGTCATAGCTTCCGTCGCTATCGTTTCACCAAACGTACTCACCGTAACCAGGACCTGGGGCCATTCATCTCTCATGAAATGAACCGCTGCATCGCCTGCTATCGCTGCGTGCGTTACTACAAAGATTATGCCGACGGCCAGGACCTTGGGGTTTATGGCGCGCATGACAACGTCTACTTCGGTCGCCCGGAAGACGGCACCCTGGAAAGCGAATTCTCCGGTAACCTGGTGGAGATTTGCCCGACCGGCGTGTTTACCGATAAAACGCACTCCGAGCGCTATAACCGTAAATGGGACATGCAGTTTGCGCCAAGCATCTGTCAGCAATGTTCCCTGGGATGTAACACCAGCCCAGGCGAGCGTTATGGCGAACTGCGTCGTATCGAAAACCGCTACAACGGTTCCGTTAACCACTATTTCCTGTGCGACCGCGGCCGTTTCGGCTACGGCTACGTGAACCTGAAAGACAGGCCTCGTCAGCCGATTCAGCGTCGTGGTAATGACATCATTACCCTGAACGCCGAGCAGGCCATGCAGGGTGCGGCAGATATTCTGCGCCAGTCGAAAAAAGTGATTGGTATTGGTTCTCCTCGCGCCAGCGTGGAAAGCAACTTTGCGCTGCGTGAACTGGTGGGGGCCGATAACTTCTATACCGGTATCGCCAGAGGCGAACAGCAACGTCTGCAGATGATGCTCAAAGTGCTGCGCGAAGGCGGTATTCGTACCCCGACCCTGCGTGAGATTGAATCTTACGATGCGGTGCTGGTGCTGGGTGAAGATATTACCCAAACCGGTGCCCGTGTTGCCCTGGCGGTGCGTCAGGCGGTGAAAGGTAAAGCCCGCGAAATGGCTGCCGCGCAGAAAGTGGCGGACTGGCAGATTGCGGCGATCCTCAACATCGGTCAGCGTGCCAAACATCCGCTGTTTGTCACCAACGTCGACAGCACCCGGATGGATGACATCGCCGCCTGGACCTACCGTGCACCGGTAGAAGATCAGGCGCGCCTCGGTTTTGCTATCGCCCACGCGCTGGATGAAAATGCGCCTGCGGTAGAGGGCATCAGCCGTGACCTGCAAAACAAAATCGATGTGGTTGTTCAGGCGCTGGCCGGCGCGAAGAAACCGCTGATTATCTCCGGTACCAACAACGGTAGCGTGGATGTGATTCAGGCGGCGGCTAACGTGGCGAAAGCGCTGAAAGCGCGCGGTTCAGACGTTGGCGTCACTATGATTGCCCGCTCGACCAACAGCGTCGGCCTCGGCCTGATTGGCGGTGGTTCACTTGATGATGCGCTGGATGAGCTGGAAAGCGGCGCTGCCGATGCGGTGGTGGTACTGGAAAACGATCTTCATCGTCATGCCAGCGCCACTCGCGTGAATGCCGCGCTGGCAAAAGCGACGCTGGTGATGGTGATTGACCATCAACGCACTGCCATTATGGACCATGCGCACCTCGTGTTGTCTGCTGCAAGCTTTGCTGAAAGCGACGGTACGGTAATCAACAACGAAGGACGCGCGCAGCGCTTCTTCCAGGTGTACGACCCGTCTTACTACGACAGCAAGAACATCATGCTGGAAAGCTGGCGCTGGCTGCACTCTTTGCACAGCACGGTGGAAAATCGTGAAGTGGACTGGACGCAGCTTGACCATGTGATTGATGCCGCGGTAGCCGCGTTGCCGCATCTGGCGGGTATTAAAGATGCCGCGCCTGATGCCAGCTTCCGTATTCGCGGGCAAAAACTGGCGCGTGAGCCGCATCGTTACAGCGGTCGTACCGCAATGCGCGCTAATATCAGCGTGCACGAACCGCGTCAGCCGCAGGATAAAGACACCATGTTCGCCTTTTCAATGGAAGGGAACAACCAGCCGTCCGCACCGCGTTCACAAATCCCGTTCGCCTGGGCGCCAGGCTGGAACTCCCCGCAGGCATGGAACAAGTTCCAGGCTGAAGTTGGGGGCCATCTGCGTCACGGCGATCCAGGCGTGCGTCTGATTGAAGCGTCGGAAAGTGGTCTCGACTATTTCACCAACGTACCGGCGAGCTTCGAAGCGCAGGACGGGCAGTGGCTTATTGCTCCTTACTATCATCTGTTTGGTAGTGATGAAATGTCTCAGCGTTCTCCGGTCTTCCAGAACCGTATGCCGCAGCCGTACATCAAACTCAACCCGGCGGATGCCGCGAAGTTGGGCGTAAATGCCGGGGCGCATATTTCCTTTAGCTACGACGGTCAGACGCTCAGCCTTCCGCTGGAACTGTCTGAAGGGCTGACGGCAGGGCAGGTTGGTCTACCGATGGGCATGCCGGGCATTGCGCCGGTGCTTGCCGGTGCTCGTCTTGAAAATCTGCGGGAGGCGCAAGCATGAGTTGGTTAACACCGGATGTTATCGACATTTTGTTAAGCATCCTGAAAGCGGTCGTCATTTTGCTGGTGGTCGTCACCTGCGGCGCGCTGATGAGTTTTGGCGAGCGTCGTCTGTTGGGGCTGTTCCAGAACCGTTACGGACCGAACCGCGTTGGCTGGGGTGGCTCACTGCAGATCGTCGCGGACATGATCAAGATGTTCTTCAAAGAAGACTGGGTTCCGAAGTTTACGGATCGCGTCATCTTTACGCTCGCGCCGGTTATTGCCTTTACCTCGCTGCTGCTGGCCTTTGCCATCGTACCGGTTAGCCCCGGTTGGGTGGTGGCTGACCTGAATATCGGGATCCTGTTTTTCCTGATGATGGCCGGTCTTGCGGTGTACGCGGTGTTGTTCGCTGGCTGGTCGAGTAACAACAAATACTCGCTGCTGGGGGCGATGCGTGCTTCTGCGCAAACCCTGAGCTACGAAGTGTTTCTTGGGCTTTCCCTGATGGGCGTGGTGGCGCAGGCCGGTTCATTTAATATGACCGACATCGTTAATAACCAGGCTGATATCTGGAACGTCATTCCGCAGTTCTTTGGTTTTATCACCTTTGCTATTGCTGGCGTGGCAGTGTGTCACCGCCATCCGTTTGACCAGCCGGAAGCCGAGCAGGAACTGGCCGATGGTTACCACATTGAATATTCCGGCATGAAATTCGGTCTGTTCTTCGTGGGGGAATACATCGGTATCGTGACCATCTCTGCACTGATGGTGACGTTGTTCTTCGGTGGCTGGCACGGCCCGTTCTTACCCCCATTCATCTGGTTCGCCATTAAGACGGCGTTCTTTATGATGATGTTCATTTTGATTCGCGCATCGTTACCGCGTCCGCGTTATGACCAGGTAATGTCCTTCGGCTGGAAAGTTTGCCTGCCGTTAACGCTTCTCAATTTGTTGGGTACGGCGGCTGTCATTCTGTGGCAAGCGCAATAAGGGGCTAAAGACCATGACTTTAAAAGAATTACTCGTGGGCTTCGGTACCCAGGTGCGCAGTATCTGGATGATCGGCCTGCATGCGTTTGCAAAACGCGAAACGCAGATGTACCCGGAAGAGCCGGTTTATTTACCGCCGCGCTACCGTGGACGTATTGTCCTGACCCGCGACCCGGACGGCGATGAGCGCTGTGTTGCCTGTAACCTGTGTGCGGTAGCCTGCCCGGTGGGCTGTATCTCCCTGCAAAAAGCAGAAGCCAAAGATGGGCGCTGGTATCCGGAGTTCTTCCGTATCAACTTCTCGCGCTGCATCTTCTGCGGTATGTGTGAAGAGGCATGCCCGACCACCGCTATCCAGCTGACCCCGGATTTTGAAATGGGTGAATACAAGCGTCAGGATCTGGTGTACGAAAAAGAGGATCTGCTGATCTCCGGTCCGGGCAAATACCCGGAATATAACTTCTACCGGATGGCAGGTATGGCAATCGACGGCAAAGATAAAGGCGAAGCGCAGAACGAAGCCAAGCCTATCGACGTCAAGAGCCTGTTACCGTAAGGAGAGGGGCAATGGAGTTCGCTTTTTATATCTGTGGCCTGGTTGCCATCCTGACGACGCTGCGGGTGATTACCCACACTAATCCGGTGCATGCGCTGCTGTACCTGATTGTGTCGTTGCTGGCTATCGCAGGTGTCTTCTTTTCGCTCGGTGCCTACTTTGCGGGTGCGCTGGAAATCATCGTTTACGCGGGAGCCATTATGGTGCTGTTCGTGTTCGTGGTGATGATGCTCAACCTTGGCGGTTCAGAAATCGAACAGGAACGCCAGTGGCTGAAACCGCAGGTGTGGATTGGCCCGGCAATTTTGTCGGCCGTTCTGCTGGGCGTGATGATTTACGCCATTGCGGGCATTAACGACCAGGGTATCGATGGTACGCCAATCAGCGCGAAAGCCGTGGGCATCACGCTGTTCGGGCCTTACGTCCTGGCGGTGGAACTGGCATCAATGCTGCTGTTGGCGGGGCTGGTTGTGGCCTTCCATGTCGGTCGTGAAGACCGGCAGGGAGAAGTGTTGAGCAACCGTGTTGACGATCGCCCTAAAAGAAAAACGGAGGAGCATGCATGATCCCCTTACAACATGGACTGATCCTTGCCGCGATCCTGTTTGTTCTCGGTCTTACTGGTCTGGTCATTCGCCGCAATCTGCTGTTTATGCTGATTGGTCTGGAAATCATGATCAATGCCGCTGCCCTGGCGTTTGTGGTGGCAGGCAGTTACTGGGGCCAGACTGACGGTCAGGTGATGTATATCCTCGCCATTAGCCTCGCGGCTGCGGAAGCGAGCATTGGCCTGGCGTTGCTGCTGCAACTTCATCGTCGCCGCCAGAATCTGAATATCGATTCAGTAAGTGAGATGCGTGGATGAATATGCTCGCTTTAACCATTATTTTTCCTTTAATTGGCTTTTTGCTGCTCTCCTTCTCCCGTGGACGCTGGTCTGAGAACCTGTCGGCCACGGTGGGGATGGGCTCTATTGGCCTGGCGGCGCTGGTCACCGCGATTGCGGGCGTTGATTTCTTTAACAACGGCCGTCAGGTGTTCACGTTGCCTCTGTGGACCTGGATGTCAGTGGGTGATTTCAACATCAGCTTTAGCCTGGTGCTGGATGGCCTGTCGCTGACCATGCTCTCCGTGGTTACCGGCGTAGGCTTCCTGATCCACATGTTTGCCTCCTGGTATATGCGCGGTGAAGAGGGATACTCCCGCTTCTTCGCCTACACCAACCTGTTTATTGCCAGCATGGTGATTCTGGTGCTCGGCGATAACCTGCTGCTGATGTACCTCGGCTGGGAAGGCGTGGGCCTGTGCTCCTATCTGTTGATCGGTTTTTATTACACCGATCCGAAGAATGGCGCAGCGGCGATGAAAGCGTTTGTTGTGACCCGCGTGGGTGACGTCTTCCTCGCCTTCGCCCTGTTCATTCTTTACAACGAGCTGGGCACCCTGAACTTCCGTGAAATGGTCGAACTGGCGCCTGCTCACTTCGCCAATGGCAACAACATGCTGATGTGGGCAACCCTGATGCTGTTGGGCGGTGCGGTTGGGAAATCGGCGCAGCTGCCGTTGCAGACCTGGCTTGCCGATGCAATGGCCGGTCCAACGCCGGTTTCTGCGTTGATCCACGCCGCGACCATGGTTACCGCTGGTGTCTACCTGATTGCCCGTACCCATGGCCTGTTCCTGATGACCCCGGAGATTCTGCATCTGGTGGGCATTGTGGGGGCGGTAACGCTGGTGCTGGCAGGCTTCGCCGCGCTGGTGCAGACCGACATCAAACGTGTGCTTGCCTACTCCACCATGAGCCAGATTGGCTATATGTTCCTGGCGCTGGGCGTGCAGGCGTGGGATGCGGCGATTTTCCATCTGATGACCCATGCGTTCTTTAAAGCGCTGCTGTTCCTCTCGTCCGGTTCGGTGATTCTGGCCTGCCACCACGAGCAGAACATCTTTAAAATGGGCGGTCTGCGTAAGTCGATCCCGCTGGTCTATGTCTGCTTCCTGGTGGGTGGCGCAGCACTGGCTGCACTGCCGATGATTACCGCTGGCTTCTTCAGTAAGGATGAGATCCTTGCCGGGGCGATGGCGAACGGTCATATCAACCTGATGGTGGCGGGGCTGGCCAGTGCGTTTATGACCTCTCTGTATACTTTCCGTATGATTTTCATCGTCTTCCACGGGAAAGAACAAATTCATGCTCATGCAGGGAAGGGGATTACCCATCATCTGCCGCTGATCGTGCTGCTGATCCTCTCCACTTTTGTGGGCGCAATGATTGTTCCGCCGTTGCACGGCGTGTTGCCAGAAACCACGGAGCTTGAGCATGGTCGCGTGCTGATGCTGGAAATCACCTCCGGCGTGGTGGCGATTGCGGGCATCCTGATTGCCGCATGGCTGTGGCTGGGCAAACGCACGCTGGTGACCTCGATCGCCAACAGTGCGCCGGGCCGTCTGCTGGGAACCTGGTGGTATAACGCCTGGGGCTTCGACTGGCTTTACGATCGCGTCTTCGTCAAGCCGTTCCTGGGCGTTGCCTGGCTGCTGAAACGCGATCCGCTGAATGCCCTGATGAACATCCCGGCGATCCTGTCCCGCTTTGCAGGCAAGGGTCTGCTGCTTAGCGAGAACGGCTATCTGCGCTGGTATGTGGCATCCATGAGCATCGGCGCCGTCGTTATTCTGGCGCTGCTGATGGTATGGCGTTGAGTTTGTTGGCTGAGTGAATATGCCCGGTGGTACACCGGGCCTGTAAACTAAGAATGAATTTTAGGTAACTGTTCCTGAAGTACAGGCAAGCGAGATAGCCTGAGCAGGAGTAAATATAAGGGACATACTTAGCTATGTTATTACCCTGGTTGATATTAATCCCCTTTATCGGTGGGTTTTTGTGCTGGCAGACCGAACGCTTTGGTGTGAAGTTGCCGCGCTGGATCGCGCTGATTACCATGGGACTGACGCTGGCGCTGGGTCTGCAACTGTGGTTGCAGAGCAGCTATTCACTGACGCAATCTGCTGATTTTCCGCAGTGGCAGTCGGAGTTTTTACTCCCCTGGATCCCGCGTTTTGGTATCAATATCCATTTAGCGCTGGACGGATTGTCCCTGCTGATGGTGGTGCTGACCGGTTTCCTCGGTGTTCTGGCGGTACTCTGCTCCTGGCGTGAAATCGAAAAATATCAGGGCTTCTTCCACCTGAACCTGATGTGGATCCTCGGCGGCGTTATCGGCGTGTTCCTTGCCATCGATATGTTCCTGTTCTTCTTCTTCTGGGAAATGATGCTGGTGCCGATGTACTTCCTGATCGCACTCTGGGGCCATAAAGCCTCCGACGGGAAGACGCGTATTACTGCGGCCACTAAATTCTTCATCTATACCCAGGCAAGTGGTCTGGTGATGTTGATTGCGATTCTGGCGCTGGTGCTGGTCCATCACAACGCGACTGGCGTCTGGACCTTTGACTACCAGGACCTGCTGAAAACGCCAATGTCGTCCGGCGTGGAATACGTGTTGATGCTGGGCTTCTTTATCGCCTTCGCGGTGAAAATGCCGGTGGTTCCGCTGCACGGCTGGTTGCCTGATGCGCACTCCCAGGCACCAACGGCAGGTTCCGTTGACCTGGCGGGTATCTTGCTGAAAACCGCGGCCTACGGTCTGCTGCGTTTCGCGCTGCCGCTGTTCCCGAATGCCTCCGCCGAGTTTGCACCTATTGCCATGTGGCTTGGCGTCATCGGCATCTTCTACGGCGCGTGGATGGCGTTCACCCAGTACGACATTAAACGTCTTATCGCCTACACCTCCGTTTCCCATATGGGCTTTGTGCTGATTGCTATCTACACCGGCAGCCAGCTGGCTTACCAGGGCGCGGTGATCCAGATGATTGCTCACGGTCTGTCCGCAGCCGGCCTCTTCATCCTGTGTGGCCAACTGTACGAACGTCTGCACACCCGCGATATGCGCATGATGGGTGGCCTGTGGAACAAGATTAAATGGCTGCCGGCGCTCTCTATGTTCTTTGCGGTTGCCACGCTTGGGATGCCGGGCACCGGTAACTTCGTCGGCGAGTTTATGATCCTGTTCGGCAGCTACCAGGTGGTGCCGGTTATCACGGTCATTTCTACCTTCGGCCTGGTGTTTGCCTCTGTTTATTCGCTGGCGATGCTGCACCGCGCTTACTTCGGTAAAGCGAAAAGTGAGCTTGCCAGTAAAGCGTTGCCAGGGATGTCACTGCGCGAGCTGCTGATGATTCTGTCGCTGGTGGTACTGCTGGTACTGCTTGGCTTCTATCCGCAGCCGATTCTGGATACCTCGCATTCTGCGATGAGCAATATCCAGCAGTGGTTTGTTAATTCTGTTTCTACTACAAGGCCGTAAATCGCCATGACGATAACTCCACAACACCTGATTGCGCTGCTGCCGCTGCTGATCGTCGGATTGACGGTGGTGGTTGTGATGCTCTCCATTGCGTGGCGACGCAACCACTTTTTGAATGCCACGCTGTCCGTTGTCGGCCTGAACGTCGCTCTGGTCTCACTCTGGTTTGTTGGCCAGGCCGGGGCAATGGACGTCACGCCACTGATGCGCGTTGATGGCTACGCTATGCTCTATACCGGGCTGGTTCTGCTGGCAAGCCTTGCCACCTGTACTTTTGCGTACCCGTGGCTGGAAGGTTACAACGACAATAAAGAAGAGTTCTATCTGCTGGTGCTGATTGCGGCGCTGGGTGGGATCCTGCTGGCCAATGCGAACCATATGGCGGCACTGTTCCTCGGGATTGAGCTTATCTCTCTGCCGTTGTTTGGCCAGGTGGGCTACGCCTTCCGCCAGAAACGTTCTCTGGAAGCGAGTATTAAGTACACCATCCTGTCAGCGGCGGCATCCTCGTTCCTGCTGTTCGGTATGGCGCTGGTTTACGCTCAGTCCGGAAATCTGTCGTTTGTTGCCATTGGCAAGAGCCTCGGCGGCACCGTGCTGCATGAGCCGCTGTTGCTTATTGGCCTGGGTCTGATGATTGTCGGTCTGGGCTTTAAGCTCTCGCTGGTGCCGTTCCATCTGTGGACGCCAGACGTCTATCAGGGGGCACCTGCCCCGGTCTCAACCTTCATGGCGACGGCGAGCAAAATCGCCATCTTCGGGGTGGTGATGCGTCTGTTCCTCTATGCCCCGGTTGGGGACAGTGAGGCGGTTCGTCTGGTGCTGGGTCTGATTGCTTTCGCCTCCATTATCTTTGGGAACCTGATGGCGCTCAGCCAGACCAATATCAAACGTCTGCTGGGTTACTCCTCAATCTCTCACCTCGGCTATCTGCTGGTGGCGCTGATTGCGCTGCAAAGCGGTGAGATGTCGATGGAAGCCGTGGGCGTCTATCTGGCCGGTTACCTGTTCAGCAGCCTCGGCGCGTTCGGCGTGGTTAGCCTGATGTCCAGCCCGTATCGCGGCCCGGACGCAGAATCTCTCTACTCCTACCGTGGTCTGTTCTGGCATCGTCCGATTCTGGCGGCCGTGCTGACGGTGATGATGCTGTCACTGGCCGGTATCCCGATGACGCTGGGCTTTATTGGTAAGTTCTACATCCTGGCGGTAGGTGTGCAGGCGCAGCTGTGGTGGCTGACCGGTGCCGTTGTGCTTGGCTCAGCAATTGGTCTCTACTACTACCTGCGCGTTGCCGTGAGTTTGTACCTGAATGCGCCGCAGCAGCTTAACCGCGATGCGCCATCGAACTGGCAGTACAGTGCGGGTGGGATTGTGGTGCTGATTTCTGCCCTGCTGGTGCTGTTGCTGGGTATCTATCCGCAGCCGCTCATCTCGCTGGTGCAGCTTGCCACGCCGCTGATGTAATCGACGTTAGCAAATAAAAAACCGCCGGGGTTAAATCCGGCGGTTTTTTTATGGTGCTAAGAAAGGATGTGAACTTATTTGGCCAGCAGCGGCTTAGCCATGATCTTCTGTCCGCTCACCAACAGCCCGCTAATACGGCTGGCGGAGCGCTCAAGCACTTCCTGGATAACCGATGAAAGCTCGTTGATTTCAAACTTGGCCACATAGCCATCAGCCTGCACTTTACGCACATGGTCTTCGTTGGCGCTACCGGACAGCGAGGAGTGGATCACCACCGGAATTTGCTTCAGACGCGGGTCGCTCTTAATCAGACGCGTCAGGGTGAAGCCATCCATTTCCGGCATCTCAAGGTCAGTCAGCACCATCGAGATTTTATCGCTGATTGGCACGCCTTCAGCATCTGCCTGCTGGCACAGCACCTGAATGCGCTCCCAGGCATCTTTGCCAGTGATGTGCATGGTGTTCGGGATCTGCATGGCCTGCAGGCCTTTATCCAGCATCGCACGGGCGACTTTGGAGTCTTCTGCTACAATCGCCACCGCGCCGGGTTTGATATTGAATTTCTTGTCCGGAACGTGGTTGCCGTGCAGGTCATGATCGGCAGGGGAGATATCGTACAGGATCTGCTCAACGTCCAGCACCATCGCCAGATTATTGCTGTCTTTATCTTCGTCAAGGCAGGCGATACTGGTGATGTACTGACCGTTAATCGCTTTTTCCGCAGTATGCACCTGTTTCCAGTCCAGACGGATGATGTTCTCAACGGATTCCACTGCAAATGCCTGCACGCTGCGGGCATATTCAGTGATCAACAGGATATTAAGACCGGTAGCAGGCTTGCAACCGGCAACAGCGGCAAGATCGATAACCGGGATCACCTGATCGCGAATATTCACCATCCCCATTAACGGTGGCTTCATCCCGGCAGGTCGGGTGAAGGTCGGCATAGGAACAATTTCGCGTAATTTAAATACGTTTATGCCAAAAAGCTCAGACTTCGCATCATTCTGGGAGGCACCAAGTCGAAACAGCAACAACTCAAAACGGTTGGACAGGGTAAGGTTCGCCCTGTCATCAATATCTTTCTGGAAATTATCCATCGTGCCCTCAATGTGAAATGCCTGCGTTAAAACTGTTATCGGCACATTACGCAAAAAGTGGAGTGCTCAATATCACATCACAGAGGAACAATATGAAAATCTTCCGCCAGCAGGGTTTGCGGGAAGATTCGCTGGCATTCGGCAAGCAGGCGGCGACTTCCGGTTTCATCGTAACGCGAGCTGAGATGGGTAATGATCAGCCGACTGGCTTTAGCATCCAGCGCAAGCTGAGCGGCCTGGCGTGAGGAGCTGTGTCCATGGCTATTGGCTTTTTCTTCCATGCTCTGCTCAAGGGTGGCTTCATGTACCATCAGATCCACGTCCCGCGCCAGCTCAAGTGCTGAAGGGCAGGGAGCCGTATCGCCAAAAATGGCCAGTTTTTTTCCCGCTTCTGCTGGCGCGAGGAAATCTTTGCCGTTGAGCACGCGTCCGTCATTCAGGGTAACGGTTTCACCGTTTTTGAGTTTCTGGAACAGGGGGCCTGAAGGAACGCCCATGCTAATCAAGGCTTTTGCATTCAGTGCGCCGGGCTTATCGTATTCTTCAATCCGATAGCCGAAACACTCGACCGGATGATTAAGGGCGTAGGCCGTCACTTTGCGTAAACCATCATCCATAACCACCCCGGCCTGAATCTCTTCAACCACCAGAGGATAATCGGTCCACGACCCGCTCAGGCGCAGGGTGGTGTCGACAAATTCCTTGATGCCTTTGGGGCCATAAATAGTCAGCGGCTGAACATTACCGGCCATTGAACGGCTACACAGCAGGCCCGGCAGGCCAAAAAGGTGATCGCCATGGAGATGAGTAATAAAGATTTTATCCAGCTTGCCCGGGTGGAAGGGGGTTCTCAGCATTTGATGCTGAGTGCCTTCGCCGCAGTCGAACAGCCACAGTCCGGCCTGGGTTGGGTGCTGTAAATTCAATAAGATGGCGGTGACATTGCGGGTGCGAGTCGGCACTCCGGCCGAGGTGCCTAAAAAAATCAGTTCCACAGAGCGTAGCGTCCTTTGTGTTCAGGGCAGATATTTTAGTATAACGAGGGGAAATAAAATTAAGGAGAACAAGATGATCCATTGGCAGGACCTGCACCATTCTGAATTAACCGTGGCGGAGCTGTACGCTCTGCTGAAATTACGCTGTGAAGTGTTTGTTGTTGAACAGACCTGCGCCTATCTGGATGTCGACGGCGATGACCTTGTTGGCAGTAACCGTCATCTGCTCGGCTGGCAGGATAACCAGCTGGTGGCGTATGCGAGGATTCTGAAAAGTGACGACGAGCTCGAGCCGGTGGTGATTGGCCGGGTGATTGTCAGCAGCGCTGTCCGGGGGGAAAAACTCGGGCATAAACTGATGGAGCGTACCCTGGCCTCATGCCAGCAACACTGGCCGCAGCACGCGTTATATCTGGGTGCGCAGGCTCATCTGCAACATTTTTACGGCCACTTCGGTTTTGTGCCGGTCACTGAGATTTACGATGAAGACGGCATTCCCCACGTTGGCATGGCGCGGGAAGCCCGTCAGGCGTAACCCGAAGGCATTGGCTATAGTTTAGCGGACTGGTTCATAACATGGAGATAGCCGATGTCTAATCAATTTTATGATTCACATATCGATGACGACCTGGCGCTGCTGAGCGAAACGCTGGAAGAAGTGCTGCGCTCCTCGGGCGATCCTGCCGATCAGAAGTATATTGAGCTAAAGACCCGTGCAGAGCAGGCGCTGAACGAGGTTAAACACCGCATCAGTAACGCGTCAGACACCTATTATTATCGGGCCAAAAGGGCGGTGTACCGCGCCGATGACTATGTGCATGAAAATCCCTGGCATGGCATTGGGGTCGGTGCCTCGGTGGGGCTGGTGATAGGGCTGCTGCTGCGCCGGTAAAACTTCCCCCCTCCCTAAACCTGTCTCTTATACACAAATCCTCCGGCAACATTGTCGGGGGATTTTTTTGAATCTTTTCCCCGTTTGTTGATCTTTG